>JANWKI010000022.1 GCA_025451455.1 Ignavibacteria bacterium | reverse complement strand
TGAAGTGGAACCGCGGCGGCACAGAAATGAGCGGTACTGTAAGGCCGGATGCCGACAGTACAATTGGTATCGGGATAGGAAAATATACCGGGGCGATAAAGAACATTCAGTATAATGTCATAACCGCTGTTCCGCAGGGTGTCAATGACCTGTGGCACTACGGCGTTGTCCTTTTTGTTAAATCGATGTGGAAGATAATCAAAGGCGATATTGCTTTCAGCAAAGCAGTGGGCGGTCCGGTTAAGATCGCGCAGTATGCAGGGCAATCTGCCGAGGGAGGCTTGCTTTCATTCCTTGGATTTATGGCAATGCTTTCCATAACGCTGGCAATTATCAATATTCTTCCGTTCCCTGCACTGGACGGGGGACATTTTGTATTTCTCCTCTATGAGGCGATATTCAGGAAACCGGTATCACACAAAATTCAGATCGTTGTGCAGAATGTCGGGTTTATTATATTAATGGCATTCATGGCATTTGTTGTTTACAACGATATTATTCACATATAGCCGGGTTAGTGAAATAGAGAACTGGCATTACAATAGCTTTTCAAAATGGCCAATTTTATTAAATTGGTCATTTTTTATTTATGAAAATTGATTTACATTAATTCAATTTACAATTTATATACAATCAGCAAAAAATTTATAGAAGATAATTTTGAAGGCAGAAAAATATTTCATAATAGATTTTGACAGTACTTTCATTAAAGGCGAGGCTCTTGATATACTCGCGGAAATTTCGCTTGGAAAAGATAAAGGCAAAAATGAAAAAATAGCTGAGATCAGGGATCTTACACTGCTTGCAATGTCAGGAGAAATGAAGTTCGGTGTATCTTTACGGAAAAGAATAGACCTGCTTAAAGCTAACCGCTTGCATATTGATACTCTTATAAAGAAGCTTAATAAACAGGTGTCACACTCAATAAAAAGCAACAGGGAATTCTTCAGGAATTATTCCAGTAGAATTATCATAATTTCAGGGGGATTCAAAGAATATATTCTTCCTATTGTAAGTAAATTTAACATCCCCGAAAAAAATGTCTATGCAAATTCATTTAAGTTTGACAGAAGCGGCAGGATCACCGGATTCGACAAAAAGAACTTCCTCTCTCAGGATAAAGGCAAGGTAAAACAGCTTAAGGCTCTGAAGCTAAAGGGTGAGATAATCGTGATTGGCGACGGGCAAACTGATTATGAATTGAAAACCTCCGGGGTTGTCAGTAAATTCTACGCGTTCACTGAAAATATCGAAAGAATTACTGTCTCTGAGAAAGCCGACCACATAACACCGAGTTTTGACGAGTTTTTATATGTATCAAAGCTTCCCATGTCAATTTCATACCCCAAAAACCGTATCAAAGTGCTTCTGCTTGAAAATATTCATAAAGATGCCGTTAAGCTGTTTAAGACCGAAGGCTACAGTATTGAAGCAATAAGCAAAAGCCTGAGCGAAAAGGAGCTTGCAGAAAAAATTAAGGATGTATCAATTCTTTGCATACGCTCGAAAACGGGTATTACTCCAAAGGTAATAGCAAATGCCGGTAAGCTAATGGCAATTGGTGCATTTTGTGTCGGTACTAACCAGGTAGATCTGGATGCGTGTTCAAGATCAGGCGTAATAGTGTTCAACGCTCCGTTCAGCAATACCAGAAGCGTTGTTGAGCTTGTTATTGCGGAAATTATCATGCTGATGCGCGGTATAATGGGGAAGAATGCAAACCTGCACAAAGGCGTGTGGGATAAATCCTCCTCGGACAGCTTTGAGGTGAGGGGAAAAACCCTGGGTATAATCGGATATGGTAAAATTGGTTCACAGCTTTCTGTACTCGCAGAGGATCTGGGTATGAATGTTTATTATTACGACCTGCTTGAAAAGCTTGCGCTCGGCAATGCAAAGAAATGCATCTCATTAAATGAACTTCTGAAGAAAAGTGATGTAATTACCGTTCATGTTGATGGCATAGAGCAAAATGAAAACCTTATCGGTGAAAAAGAATTCCGCCGCATGAAAGATGGCGTGATTTTCCTTAATTTAAGCCGCGGGTTTGTTGTTGATATCAAAGCGCTGGCAGAAAATATTAAGTCAGGCAGAGTTAAAGGGGCGGCAATAGATGTTTACCCCGAAGAGCCTGAGAGCAATGATGAGAAATTTACAAGCGGACTGCAGAACCTGCCGAATGTAATACTGACTCCCCATATTGGAGGCAGCACCGATGAAGCCCAGAGAAACATTGCGAACTTTGTACCCGGGAAAATTATTGATTTTGTAAACAGCGGTAATTCTTACTACAGCGTAAACTTCCCGAACATTCAGCTTCCTGCATTTGAAAATGCCCACAGGCTTATTCATATTCACCGCAACGTACCGGGAATACTTGCAAAAATAAACATGGTCTTTGCAGGTCACAACATAAATATCATCGGTCAGTACTTAAAGACAAACGAAGAAACAGGTTATGTTATTACAGATATAAGCAAAAAATATGACCCTCTTCTTATCGATGAGCTAAAAGGAATACAGCATACGATTAAGTTCAGGGTGTTGTACTAAACCTATTTTCTTTTATCTCAATCTCCAGTTTATTTGTAAAATCAACCAAAATTACAGGTTTTTATTTTAGCCGGAAAATGAGTGTTTTTATATTCATTTGTTGCTTATATTAGGAAAAATCAATATGGAGTAATAATATGAAGCAATTTACTTTTTTGATCTTTGTAATTGCCCTTCTTTACAATGTTAATACAAATTCTCAATGGAGTGCATATTCATCTCCTTTTTATCCGGGTAACATGAATGCAATTGCCGTTGTTGATACAAGCACAATATATGTTGCCACAACTTTTTATGTGCTTAAATCAAATAACGGCGGGCAATCCTACGGCAGTTCACTTTATCAGCCGCTTGAGTTTGATGATGTTGAATTTATAAATTCAAATACTGGCTTTGCAGTTGCACGCGCACCAAGCTACTCAATAATTTACAGAACAACATCTGCGGGTGCATTATGGGAACAATCCACACCTATACCGCTCCTCAGTATTTATAAATTGAGTTTTCTGAACGTTAATACAGGATTTGCTTCAACTTTCGGGGGAATATATAAAACCACCGATTCAGGATTGAACTGGACAAATACTTTTACTGAACTGGTTAATTTCACGGGAATATTTTTTATTGATGTTAATACCGGATGGGGCATATCAGACCTGGGACTTATTGAAAGAACAACCAACGGCGGCACCTCATGGATGAGCGCGGGAATTAACCCCGGTACTTCTATGAATGGCCTGTTCTTCCTTAACAGCTCAACCGGTTGGATCGCATCAGACAACGGCAAAATACATAAGACTACCAATGCCGGCTGGATACCGTTTACAACTTCACAGGCCGGCTCAGGTTCATGCAGGCTGAATGCTGTATATTTTTTCAATGATATGACCGGATGGACTGCCGGCTGCCAGGGAAGTGTATACAGATCAAATGATGGCGGGGAATCGTGGACATTGCAGACCAATGGCCTTACTTCAACAATTTTTGATATCAAATTTGCAAATTCGCAGACCGGATGGGCATCAGGAACAAACGGTAAAGTCCTTCGGACAACCAACGGCGGCATAACGGCTGTTACTCCTATAAGCAGCAATGTACCTGAAGGATTTGAATTATCACAGAACTATCCGAATCCGTTCAATCCTTCAACCGGAATTGTATTCACTGTTCCCAAAACATCGAACGTAAAAATTACAGTTTATAATTCAACAGGGAAAGAAATTACTGTTTTAGCCAATGAACAGCTAAGGCCCGGAACATATAGAACAGATTGGATCGGGACAGATTATTCAAGCGGTATTTATTTTTATCGAATGACAGTTTCAGGGGAGTCCAAAGGCACCCAATTTTCTGAAACAAGGAAAATGATCCTGTTGAAATAATCGTTTTCTTATGTTCATTATTACTTCAATCTGAATTTAAAAAGTTAATCAAATGAAAAAAATAATAATAACATTAATTCTGATAATTGTAATTTCAGGATATTCTGTTAATTCACAATGGGTCGCCCAGAATTCAGGTATTACAGGCGATATCAGGTCACTCTGCGTAATAGATACAAATAATGCATATGCACTTTCAATGTTCTTTGTCGTGAAGACAACCAATGGAGGCATTGACTGGACGACAAATCTGAACCTGGATACATATTTTGATGATGTTTCATTTTTGGATGCAAATACCGGGTATATCATAGGACGCACTATACACGGTTCATTTGTGTATAAGACCACTAACGCAGGCACAAACTGGATTCCAATTGGCAGTATTCCTGCACTTTTGAAGTTCTCACTGTGTTTCCTGAACACAAATACCGGATATGCCGCTGCTTTCGGAGGAGTATACAAAACCACTGACGGTGGTTCTAACTGGGATAACTTATATAATGGCGCTTCTGATTTTCAGGATGTTTATTTTGTAAACGAATCTACAGGCTGGGGCAGTACCAATCTTGGAAACATTATGAAAACCACCAACGGCGGAAACAACTGGATGGGGTACGGGGCAACAGCAGGTTTTAATCAGCATGGATTGTTTTTTCTGAATGGTAATACCGGATGGATTGCAGCCGATGGGGGCAGGGTTGCTAAATCTACCAATGCAGGCTGGATACCATGGGTTACTTATCAGATCGGAATGCCTTCCTGCGAGCTGTATGCGGTGTGTTTTGTTAATGACCAGACAGGCTGGACAGTTGGCTGCCAGGGGAGTATACACAGGTCTTCAGATGGCGGTTTGACCTGGGCTCAGCAAATTACAGGCACTGCATCTGCATTATATGATGTTAAGTTTGCTAACCAGTCAACCGGCTGGGCAGCCGGGACCTCGGGAAGGATATTAAAAACTACAAACGGAGGAATATTAGCTATTGAACCGATAAGCAGTGAAGTACCCGGGAAATACTCGCTTTCGCAGAATTATCCTAATCCTTTTAATCCTTCCACTAAAATAAGATTCGCAGTACCATCATCAGGAAATGTGAATCTTGAATTATTTGATAACCTCGGCAGGGTAAAAACAAAGCTGCTAAGTGAAGAATTAAGAGCGGGAATTTATGAAATTGAATTTAATGCCGTTAATTTCCCGAGCGGCATATATTTTTACAGAATTACAACCGGAGAGTTTACTGATACAAAAAAGATGGTGTTGATAAAGTAAAATGTCAAATGTGATCCCGCTAAGCAGGAGCGCGGGACCAGCAAAAAGCGCTGGAAAGCCAAAAAAATGAGGGCGATCTGAATGATCGCCCTTTTTATTATTTCATGATTATTAAATAATTACTTCACCTTTACCGGAAGTTCGCTGCCAATGAAGAACTGTCCGTTAATACTCTGAATATCCACCGGTATTTTATCGCCGTAAACATTCCTGCCGTTTATTGACTTCACATCAACGGAAATTGATTT
>JANWKI010000021.1 GCA_025451455.1 Ignavibacteria bacterium | reverse complement strand
CATGAAGATAACTGACTGGCAATGAATCAAGAAAACTGAGCGTGTTTTCAAAGCTCTCATCAGTTTCCTGGGGGAAGCCGACAATTACATCAACCCCGATCCCCGTATCCGGCATTTCGGAAACAAGTTTTCCGATAAGTTCTTCATAATAATCCCTGTTATATCTTCTTCTCATTAATTTTAGCGTTTCTGTATCGCCGCTTTGAAGCGGAATATGAAAATGACGGCAAAAGCTATTCGATGACTTTACTAACTGGATGATCTCATCAGTCAAAAGGTTTGGCTCAATTGAACTGATACGGATCCTCGGGATCCCAATCTTCTCCAGTTCCTGAAGCACGCTGATGAGTTTGTAATTGATATTACGGGCATCCGTATAATTATAATCGCCCGTATTAACTCCCGTGAGTACAATTTCCTTGTAGCCTGTATCAAGCAATTTCTTCGCATTATCTATTACAGAATTGATATCATGGCTCCTTGAGCCGCCCCTTGCAAGCGGAATGGTACAGAAAGAACAGTTATAATCACAGCCGTCCTGTATCTTCAGAAAAGCGCGCGTGCGGGAATCGATATCGGAGGAATATGCGTAATCAAAATCTGTTACTTCATTTATCGGAGAAGTAAATACACATGAAAAATCCTTCTTTTCGAACCCGTTTACATAATCAAAGAGCCTGAACTTTTCATTTGCGCCAAGCACCAGGTCAACGCCGTGTATCTCTGCAATTTCATTCGGTTCAAGCTGTGCATAGCATCCTGTAACAATTATATATGTTTCCGGATTTCCTTTTAGCACACTTCTGATTATCTGCCGGCATTCTTTATCAGCGTTTTCGGTTACTGAGCACGTGTTAAGCACAAAAATATCGGTACTTTCCCCATATTCCTTAATACGGTAACCATTTTTGTTAAACTTACCGGCAAGAGTCGAAGTCTCCGAGTAATTCAGCTTACAGCCCAGCGTATGTAATGAGACGGATTTCTGCATTTCCTAAAATTTAGTAACTTTGGAACTACAAAATTAAGGAAATATTAGGGACTTTACTAACGTTTTTCGGGTTATGTAATTAAGGTATGCATCGGTATTTGGTTTGGCACTGAAATTTACCTAATCTATTGCAAATTTTGAAGATTATGAGAAAAATTCACAAATTCTGCTTAATTTCTGTTTTATTCATTGCAGCGGGTATAAATAATATCTCATCTGCCGAGATTGGTACATTATCACCTAACCAATTCATTGCAATTAAGTTTAAGCTTGATGAAGCAGGAATACCTTATTATAACATTACTTACTGGAATACAACTTTTGTAAACTGGTCGCCGCTTGGATTGAATTTTAAGGAAGGGGGCCTGCTTGGAAAAGATTTAAAACTGATTTCTGTCAGCAGAAAGACAATTGATGAAACATACCCTGTATTTTCCGGGAAGTCAAAGTATTCAAGAAACTGGTGCAACGAAACAAAGATAGTTCTTGAAGAAAGTTCGGGGCAAAAAAGAAAGATGGAAATATATTTCAGGGCTTATGATGATGGTGCGGCTTTCAGGTATGGGATACCGGAACAAGGTTCTATTAATGATTTTTACTTATCCACCGAAGAGACTAATTTTAATTTTGCAGGAGATTATTCATGCTGGGCATTAAAAAGGGATAGGTTCAGGCATAGTTACGAAGGCGAGTATTTAAAGTATAAACTCGGATCAATATATAGTAAAACCAGTGATACTACCAGCACACAACCCTATATCACGCTCCCACTGACAATTGAGATCTCCGGAGGTCTCTATGCCTGTTTAAGTGAGGCTAATATTACGGATTATGCCGGGATGTATCTTATCAAAGGCGAAGGCAATAACAGTTTAAAGAGTAAATTATCCCCTTACCCGGAGGATATTTCGGTTTCGGTTAAAGGAAGGACACCCGCTGTAACGCCGTGGAGATTATTTATTATCGGTAAGAAACCGGGCGGCTTAATTGAATCCAACCTGATAATGAATCTGAACGAACCATGTAAAATTACAGATGCGTCGAGCTGGATCAAACCGGGAAAATCAACCTGGAGCTGGTGGGCTGAAGACAGGGGCTTTGACGGGAGTTTCGGGTATTCGATACTTTCAACAAATACTGTGAAGTATTATGTGGATTTTGCGGCTCAAAACTCGATAGACTATGTAACTCTGGACGGGGGATGGTATGGCTGGTTTGATGCATTAAGAGATGATAATACCCATGATGTCACAAAATCGCTTCCTGAGCTGGACCTTCCTTACATTACAAAGTATGCTGCTTCAAAAGGCATTGGGATAATTTTGTGGCTTTTGTGGTATGAATTTGAAAAACAAATGGATGAAGCGCTTGACTATTATCAAAGCCTCGGGGTCAAAGGAATAAAAGTGGATTTTATGGATAGGGACGACCAGTATATGATTGATTTTTATCGCAGGGTGATAGAAAAGTGCGCTGCAAGGAAACTTTTTGTTACATTTCACGGTGCTTATAAACCCGACGGGCTCAGAAGAACATATCCTAATCTACTATCTGTTGAAGGAGTTCTTGGCAATGAATATGCCCGCTGGTCAGCAACTTTGCCCAATCCGGATTATAACGTTACTATCCCGTTCACAAGAATGGTTGCAGGCCCAATGGATTATACTCCGGGCTCAATGACAAACTCAACAGAAAAGAATTATACCGGAAATTGGAAACGTCCCATGACCATGGGAACAAGATCCAGCCAAATGGCGATGCTGGTTGTTTATGAAAGCGGCATTTTAACACTCTGCGAATCACCCAAAATTTATGAAAATCTTCCGGAATTTGATTTTATTAAACAGGTACCTGCCACATGGGATTCTACAATAGTGCTTGACGGGAAAATAGGCGAATATATTGTGATCGCCAGGAAGAAAGATAACAAGTGGTTTATCGGAGGCATGACAGACTGGCAGGAACGGGATTTGAAAATTGATTTCGGGTTTCTTGAGACAATGGAATATTATGCAGATATATATTCTGATGCAGTTGATGCAAATACCAATCCACAGAATGTTCAGATTATCAAATCAGATATTTCCAGCGGGAGCACAAAGACCTTCCATATGGCTAAAGGCGGCGGGCTGGCTATTGTATTAACAAAGAAGGATCACTGATCTGTTTCCCCGGAAATTTTATCCTCTACCCAGCTTAAGAAATCAAAATACTCAAACGCATTTCTTTCGTATCTATCCTTTTTCAGTACTATCAGTTTTTTTTTGAAAAGTTCAAAACTGAATGCCAGGTCATCATCATTTTTAACCTCCGGCAGTTTGCGGATAAACTCAAGTACAAGCATCTCCAGCCTGTAAAGCTTTTCTCTCTTGGATAAAAAGCGGTATGTCGAAATTATCAGGTACCTCAGCAGTTCATAATTTTTCATCTCAAAATGAATAATGAGGTTCATTATCCTTAAATAGCTTTCGTAATCTGCCCTTTTATCCAGCAGAGGATGCGACATCAGAAAATTAGCAGCTCGTAATGCTTCCGGAAAATTTCCTTCAAGCATCCAGCATTTAACTATGTTAAACAGGATTGAAAGTTCTGTATCAACAAGGATCTTGTTCTTATAAATAGAAAGCAGCTCATATAGCTTAGGGATTTTTGCTGCCGCACTTTTGACCTGCCCTTTTTTCAGAAGTATTCTGAATTCAATGAACGCTGCTGCAATATTATGATCCATGGCCGATACTGCATCTTCATTTTGCCCCCGCATTTCAGTGATCCTGCTTAGGTATTTTTCTGCTTCTTCTGTTCTGCCAAGCATTAATGAAGTATCAATAAGAGAGTAAATTATATCTTCCTTGTAATTGATTATTGTACCGGCAAATGGTTCAGGGTTATTTGTTACAGTCTCCAGCCTTTTTTCAAGTTCACGTATGACTTTTTCATGATCTGCCCTGATACTGCTTGTGATCTCCTTAACCCTGTAGTAACCGTCTTCAGCCCTTGAGCTGTTCCGGAATTTCTTTTCCTTCATAACGGGATTATTAAGAATATCATCTATCAGGATATCATGCGCCGCATCCCGCGTGGTGCCAAATGACCTGTATTTATTCAGAAGTTCTGCCGAGAGCCTGCTGTACTCAAAAGTATTGGTAAGCTGCTCAATTGCTGTGAACGCCTCGCGGTAAATTTGATTTATCTTATCTTTTTGGATCTCTTCTTTTCTGATGATGATCTTTTCCATATCGAGTATCTGAAGGTAATAACCGAAACGTTCATACTTTAACGCAAGAGCTTTTGCTTTTGCTATTGTTTTGAAATAACGCGGGTACATTGCCTTATCAAATAGTATTTTGCATTCTGTGATCAGTGAATGTATCCTGCTATCAGCCGATGATGCCAGGTGATAATTTTCAAGGCTTTTGATTATCAATCTCCACAGGTAATTCTTTGTAAATGCAAACTGTTTGACAGATCTTTCCTGTGAAAATTTCTTTTTTACTTCCCTTTCAACATAGGTTTTCCGGCGGTCAAGCTCATTGAAGAGCATCATGTAATTTTTGCTGCCCTTTTGAAGTGATGTCTGCAGCCTGAAATATCTCTTTTCGTTTTTATTGAGTGTTTTGACCAGATCGAAAAGCTCCGAGTTTGCCTTCATGGGAATTAAATAGTTTTTACAAAATTACATTAAAAAAATCAATAAATCACTTAATTATACAATATTTATGTTTTTGGGAATCAAATGATTTGTGTTTTTAAGTATTTGAGAGACAAAGTGATTTAAGATATATTGTCTGAAAAAATCAAAAATCAAAATATGAACAAAAAACTTGTAGAATTTACATGCCTTTCATTTGCTTTTGTTTCAATGCTTTGTTTCTCAATAACACACTCACAGACCTTTACAAAAATTACAACCGGTGAATTTGTAAACGACGGAGGGGCATCCCGTTCGGTTAATTTTATTGATTATGACGGTGACGGAGACCTCGATCTCTATGTGACAAACGGAAAACATTTCGGGCAGAGGAATTTCCTTTACCAGAATAACTCAGGGCTCTTTACCAGGGTTTTCGGAATTTCACCGGTTAATGACAGCCTTCCGTTTGACGGCAGCAGCTGGGGGGATTTTGATAATGACGGGAATCCCGATCTTTGTATTGTCGCATGGTATGATTCAGTCAAATCATTATACAAAAATAACGGCGGGGGAGCTTTCACTTCACTTACCGGAAGTGTAATATGCACTGACAGGGGATTTTCCGAAACATGCAGCTGGGGTGATTACGATAAAGACGGGCTTATTGATATTATTGTTACAAACAGCGACGGAGTAAACTGGAGAAACCGTTTGTACAAAAATACAGGCAGCGGGAATTTCAGCCGGATAGATACGGGAGCAATTTTCTCCGATATTAACAATGCATCACGCGGAGTTAACTGGATAGATATTGACGGTGACGGAGATGAAGATCTTTTTGTGTGCAATGAATCAAACCAGAATGAAATTATGTATAAGAATGAAGGCAGCGGGTATTTTGTGAAGGTCGTTAACATCCCGCCCGTAACTGCAGGGGGAAATTCATGGAGCTCAAGCTGGGGTGATTACGATAATGACGGAGACCCTGACCTGTATGTGGCTAACTGGAACAACCAGAGAAACTCTTTATTCCGTAATGAAGGCAATTTTAATTTTACCGGCATTACCAATGATTCAATTGTTAACAGTTTGGGTTACCATGCCTGCACCGGCTGGGGTGATTACGATAATGATGGCGACCTTGATATGTTTGTGACACAGGCTTACAGAACACCGAACTCGCCAATGCTTAATAAATTGTTTAAGAATCAATTGATGGAAACAGGGAACGCCACTTTTGAAAGAATAACAACGGGTGACCCGGTTAATGATCCGGGATATTCTTACGGGTTTGCGTGGGGTGACTGGGATGCAGACGGCGATCTTGATATTTTTACAGCCAGAACATACGGCGAAAATCAGAATAATTCCGCATTCCTAAATAACGGTAACAATAATAAGTGGATCGAAATAAAGCTTACCGGCACTCCGACAAACAGATCAGCAATTGGCACAAAGGTCAGGGTCAGGGCAATAATTAACGGCAGCCCCGTCTGGCTGCTTAGGATTGTTGAAGGGCAATCAGGCTATTGCGGGCAAAACCTTGATCTTCACTTCGGGCTCGGGAATGCAGCGATTATTGATTCAATCAAAGTTGAATGGCTATCCGGTGCTGAGGAATATTACACCGGTGTCAGAGTTAACCAGATAATCAGGATAGTTGAGGGTACAGGGATCATCGGAATTCACCCAAATGGAACTGAAATACCTGAAGGATTCAGGCTTTACCAGAATTATCCCAATCCATTTAATCCGGTTACAAAAGTCAGGTTTGATATTCCTTCAAGCAATGGAAAAGGAGCTACCGGTACAAAGATCGAGATATTTAATTCAGCAGGTCAGCTTTCAGATGTTATATTTAACGGTGAACTTGCGCCCGGCTCATATGAAGTTGAATGGAATGCCCCGGGCTTTCCAAGCGGTGTTTACTTCTGCGTACTCAGCTCCGGTGGCTTTACTGAAACCAGGAAAATGATATTGCTGAAATAGTTAAACCGGCCCTTCGGAATTATATTCAAAAATATTTATCATTGTCACACGTTCAAACCTTCAGTTGTCAAAGCAAGAACAAGGGTTTGAACGTTTTCTTCTAATTTAAGCTATATCAGTGCTTTAAGTAAAATATGCACTGACCGTGGAAAAATAAAAGATTCTTCTTTGACGATATATGCCATAAAAAGTAAACCTTTTTGAGGCAAATAACATCTAAATAGAAAATTCGTACCTGAAAACAAAAGATACGGATTTTCTTTCAACAGGAAAAGAATAAAGAGCAGTGCGATTGGGCGACGCTTGTTTTGAGGGCTCAAGCGTGAAGGCGGCTTAGAAAAAAGTAGGCTGCTGCCTGCCTCAAAAATCACCACTTGTATTGACCCATAGGCGTTGATTTTTTGAGGCAGGCATCGCACAAGCTCTTTTTTTAATTCAATTGAAACGTTAATATAATATGATCCGTTTAAATCAATATTAATAAGAAGAATTTAACAGAGTACTTATTTAATTCCATAGCCCGGATCGAAAAAAAGCAATTATTAGCAAGTTAATTAGAAGAATATAGTATAAATTGCGCACTATGATCTTAAGATTTCAATTTAAAATTCTCATGCCTGCGGCACTTCTGCTGATAATTATTAGCATTAATCTGTATGCGCAAAACATCAAAGAGAAAGCAGGAGTTGAAGAAGCTTCTTCCCCAACAATTGACGGAAAGCTTCTTGAATCCGAATGGAAAGACGCTAAAGTTTTTACAGATTTTCATATGATGATACCAAAATCCGATTCCAAAGATTATGACAGCACAATTGCATTTATCAAGCAGTCAAAAGATGCGATTTACATAGCAATAAAATACTGGCCAAGAGGAAAGATCATCAAACAGTCACTTACCAGGGACCGCAGCACTGAGGAAGAAAATGAATTTTTTATTCTTCTTGATCTGGAAAACAAGAATCAGAACGGTTATATATTTGTAATCAGTTTTCTGGATAACCAGCGTGATGCAGTTGTTTATAACCAGCGCAATCAGTCTTACCAGTGGGACTGGAAGTGGGAAAACAAGTCGACCATTTTAAAAGAAGCAAAGAACGGTGAACCGGGATACGTTGAGATAGAAGTGAAAATTCCTGTCGACAGACTTCAGAATAAGAACAAAAAACAGATCGGTATAGATCTTCAGTTATTTTCATACAAGCCTGACGGCAATTATTATTATTATTCAATAGCTGAAAACAGCGAACTGCTCAATCTCAAGAGCCTGTACAAGCTTGATCTTACAACTCCGTTTGACGAAAAACTGAACCTGCAGTTCAATCTTACCCCGTTTGCGATGGCTAATAAGTTTAACGGTTTAAACGGCCAGTTCGAGTTTGGCGGTGAGTTTGCCGTAAGCCTTGATAAACACAAGCTGAAAAGCACATACCATACCGATGAATCAACGCTTGAAGCAGACCCCTTCCGGTTTTCTTTCTACGGGAGGCCGATATTCCTTCAGGAAAAAAGGCCGTTTTTCAGCAAGGACCTTGATCTATTCAATACTCCCATAAACCTATTTTATACCAGGGCTATTGAAAATATTAATTTCGGATTCAACTACACATACAGGAGCGATAAATTCAAACTGGGTGCAGTGTTTGTTCAGGAAGACACAATTCAGTTTTCTCCCGGGAGCAAAAGAAATTTTACAGCAGTGCGCCCTAAGTTCGATTTCAAAGAATTTAACGTTGGCGGCTTGCTGCTCCATACCCGTGATACGCTGGGCAGTTTCAAGGAAACGGTAGTAAGTGTGGATGGCAAGGTCAATCTTCCTTCAAGGTTCCGCTTTATTCCTCAGTTTGCAAGAAGCTTTAATACAGACGGAACAGCAGCCAATATGTATAATGCCTATTTGTATTATGAATCCAATGATAACGGGGGCCCGT
>JANWKI010000020.1 GCA_025451455.1 Ignavibacteria bacterium | reverse complement strand
GATGAGCTGAACGGAAGTTCATAGTTTATCCTGGTTGACGGATTGAACGGGTTGGGATAGTTCTGCATTAGTTTCACGCCGTCTGTATTCAGAGTATTTACAGCTTTTTTATCAGTTTCTTTATTCATCCATGTAAGCCCGGCATCAGTTGTGTAAAGCTCGGTCCCGAATTCACCAACTGAAATGCCGATCTGTGAATTAACGAAATTGACTGCAAACAGGTCACTTTCTGAACCGGTTAGAATGCCTGTCCAGGTTGTTCCAAGATCAGTGCTTCTCAGGACCAAACCGCTATCACATGATGCAACTATAACATCTTCCCCAGGGAATCTTACATCATTTATGTTTTGCAATGTACCGGTTGCAGCAACAGACCAGGTTTCGCCGTAATCACCTGAGAGGATTAATGTTCCGCCATTACCTGAAGCTGCCAGATAATTATCAGTTAAAACATAAACTGACCGTAGCTCAGCATTAACTCCTGATGTCAATGCAGTCCAGGTAATACCATAATCCTGAGTAACAATAATTGTACCTCCAACGCCAACAGCGAATCCGCGCAGGTTAGCTACACTTCCTGCTGAATGCTGAGCAAACATTATGTCATTTAGGTTTGTTGTTACAGGGGTTGTCAAAGAGCTCCATGTTTCACCCTGATCCGCAGAAGTCAGAATAACTCCGTTATTTCCGCATGCGAAAAATGCATTTCTGGTTAATAGTGTAACAGAGTTCAGGTCTTCCGTAGTGCCGCTGGTTATTTGAACCCATGTTAAACCGTTATCAATTGATTTTAAGATCACTCCATTTTCACCAACTGCAATTGAAATATTGACTATAGACTCCGGCCCGTTATCATAAGTGATGAAATCATTGCTTTTTAGGGTATTCGAGGTGCCGGTATTTAAGGAATTCCACGTGTTCCCGCCGTTTTCAGTCCGTAAAGCCAAACCGTCCTGCCCGACAAGTATAGCTGAAAGAACAGATTCAAATTTGATACTGTTCTCATTGAGGACAGTTGGCTGAGCATAGCTTCCGATTATTCCTAAAACTAAAAAAATTGCAGTAAAAATAAGGATGTTTGTTTTTGTTTTCATTTTTTTTAAATAAAGGTTAATAAATGTTTTGTTAATTCAATGCGGTAATTATTTTACCAAATTTCTATTAAAATCGATTCTGGATTGTTATACTTTTTCTGAATTCAATTGTAAGTGTTCTCTATATCTCATTTATCAAACATACTCTTATAAAGTTAACTATGCAATAACTATAAACGCTAGATTGTTTATAATTGTAAATATATTTTTTCTTAAGCAGTATCATAATCGAAATAGAACTTTAATTTTGTTTATTTTCAATTTGCTTTTTCCCATTGATAAACGCCGTCCTGAACATAAGTACGGCGTTTTTTCAGTATGATGAAAAGAAGGAAGAGCAAAATCAATATCTGAACTGGTTCAATAAAGGATGTTTTGTTATGCCTGATTATTTTGTAAGAATCATTCTCATTACTTTGTTTGTCTTTTCCCTGCCATTTTCAACGTTTAAGGTGTAAAAGTAAACACCGCTTGAAAGATTAGACGCATTGAAATCAACTGTATGAAGGCCTGCTGTCTGATTACCTGATACAAGCGAAGCCACTTCTTTTCCGATCATGTCATAGATCTTTATGCTTACGGTTGCATCATAAGGGATCTCGTAGCTGATCTTTGTGGATGGATTGAACGGGTTAGGATAATTCTGATTAAGAGTTGTCCTTTTCATATTGACGTCACTTACCAGGGCAATTCCAATATTATTGTCAGGAGCTGTTTCTAACCATGTAATACCTCCATCAGTTGTATAGATATCAATTCCGTTTTTACCAATTGTAATTCCGTTATCCTGGTCTGCAAATGAAACTGAATAAAAATCATAATTATCTCCGCTAAAAACTGTTTCTGATGCATTCCAGCTGAAGCCGCCGTCATTTGTTCTTATTATTAAGCCGTCATTTCCGACTATAACACCGTTTAGTGCATCAAAAAATAAAACGTCATTGAAATCAGATTCATATAACAGGCTCATAGGAGCGAACCAGGAGTTTCCACCGTCATTAGAGAGCAAAACTTTTCCTGCTTCTCCAACCAGAACGAGATTGTTTTCGTCAATAGCCTCGATTGCGTTAATTTTCCCGTTTGTGAAACTCATATCTATTTCTGCCCAGTTTTCTCCGTTATCTGTTGTTTTAAGCACGACGGAATTATCCCCGGTTACAAAACCTACACCGCCGGGTACAAATTTTACATCATTCAAATTAGAGGTTACTCCGCTTGTTATCACAAGCCATGTGAGGCCTGCATCAGATGTACGGAGCAATGTCCCGTTATCACCGCATACAACAGCAATAAGATTGTCTATCAATTCAACATCTCTTAAATGCTCCAGAGTATTGCTGCCTTTCGAAATAGGATTCCAGTTCTGGCCAGCGTCAGTTGATCTTAATATGACACCAGTTTCACCGACTGTCAATGAGAGCCCGCTAACCTGTGAATTACCGTATAAAACATTCGTTATACCGGATGGTTGTTCATCCCAGTTTAGACCATTGTTGGTTGTTTTCATTATTACCCCGTCTTCGCCAACAAGAGTTGCGGTTGTTAAACCTGAAAACTTTATACTGTGTTCATTTACACTGGATTGAGGGAAAATTTCGGGTGATAATAATACAAAAGACGATATCAATACTGCAAGTGATAATTTGATTTTTGCTGTAAACATTTTGTTAATCCTCCAGTTATAGGGTTGTTATTATTTTGAAAAGAGTTTATTGTTTTTTATGAATTTTTATCCTGAAAAACTTATCTGCAAATTGTATTCCAAAAGAGAAAATGTAAATTACTGAAATCTTTTTTTATTTGCGGACTTAGATACCGTTTATTGATTAATATTAAACATAGGGTAATACTTAACTGAACAAAGTTATTCTAAAAGTTTTTGTTTCACAATAACGATTTTAGTTAGAATATTCTGAGAGAGATGTAACAATCTTATTAAACATATATTAAATATATGTATAGACTAATACCGTTTTAGCATGATTTTTGAATGATTAGATTGAATCTTGATTATGCGAAGGGTTTGTTTCATATGCTGTAATTGATTTTATTAAACCACAGAATCTTTCTTTGTATATACTTGCATTCGGGAATAGTTTTCTGACTTCACTTATTGTCAAGAGATGAATCGAGTCGATAAGTTCAAAAGCTTCCTTTTTGACTGAACATTTTCTATACCATCCCATATCAAAATTCATTACCAAAAATAACTTTGCCCAACGGGGGAGGAACTGGAAGCAGGGGAATAAAAAATGCGGTTCAACAGGGAAAAAATAATTCGGTGTTTGAACAAAATATCTTTTGTTCAATTTCTTTATTCCCTCAGCCATTTTTATCTTATTTTCAATACCCCCGACATGTTCTAATACTGAATTGGAGAAAATTACATCGCAATTTTCCAAAATGACATTTGAGAGATTTCTCGTATCAGCTCGGATGAATCTGATATTATTTCCGGAAACCGGAATTTCTTCAGTGTTCACAATTGTTATCCGGAATTCATTTTTGTTTAGATAACCCATCTGGAGCCAGTAGTTTTCTGTGCCGCCAAGATCAACTATCCTTACCGGACGAGGCAGATCACTTATCAGCTTTTCAAAGATTTTGAGCCTGTTTCTGCGGAATCGGTTTGCAAGGGAATTACTTTCGGTATTATCAAATAAGCTTTTCAGCATAAAATAAAATTAATATCACTAAATAGGAATTGGTACCGGACTTGATCTATTTTATCATTACCATCTTCTTTATATCTGAAAACTCTCCATATATTAGCCTGTAAAAATACACACCGCTTGCATATAACGATGCATTCCAGTCTATCTCATAAGTCCCTGGCTTCAAAAATTCGTTTAACAAAAGGACAATTTCCCTCCCTGTTATATCATAAACGGAAAGTCTGACATTAGTAGAAAGGTTTCGATCCTTTGAGGGAATATCAAACCTTATTTTTGTTACAGGATTAAAAGGATTGGGATAATTATTGTAAAGCCTGAATTCCTTTGGAATTTCGGTACTGATAATATTTATTCCGATTACCTGGGTAGTAAATCGCCATGTTACGGACCACGGACCGAATCCCCCGGCATTAAAAGCGCGGACTTTCCAGTAGTACGGGTTTCCTCCGGCCAGTACTCCGGCTGGGACTGTGAAAGTTGAAGGGGTAATAGTAGTATCCAGAAGGGTAGTGTTGAAAAGTGAATCATTAGAAACCAATAATGTATAACCATTTGAACCGAAAACATCATTCCAGTCAAGAACAGGGGTTAATGGCTGATTTGAAGCTCCGTTTGGCGGGCTGATGAGTGTAGGCGCTCCTACGGGAGGGGAGATTACCGTACGGAAATTCCAAACCGGAGAAAACGGTCCGGTTCCGGCAAAATTCGTTGCGTTTACTCTCCAGTAATAAACAGTGTTATTCAAAAGAAATGATCCGGGGACATTGAATTGTGAAAACAAGAGTCCGCTTGAATTTATGACAAATGTTCCGAATCCGGGATCAACTGAGATCTGAATTCTGTATGAAGCTGCATGAAGGACGTTCTCCCAATCAAGTGTTGGTGTTGTTGAAATTCCCGTAGCGCCGTTTGGAGGATCAAGCAATACAGGTGCAACAGGCGGCAGAAGAAGGGTTTTAAATTTCCATGGTGCAGAAAAAGGACCGGTTCCGACAGAGTTAGTTGTTCTTACTCTCCAGTAATAATTCTCGTAATCTGTCAGTAAACCCCCAGGTACAGTAAGCTGCGAGACTGCAAATCCTGTAGTATCCAAAATCGATGTAATTACAAATGTTGAATCAAGTGATAACTGCAGCCTGTAAGATGTCGCCGAAATATCTTCGATCCAATCAAGAACCGGAGTAAGCGATACACCGGTATCATTGTTTGGAGGCGAAAGCAGAACCGGAGCAGAGGGAATACCAAATACCGTTGTAAAATTAAATACTATTGACCATGGACTTGTACCCGCTGCATTTGAGGCGTTAACGCGCCAGTAATACCTGAAATTATTCTGAAGCGGAGGACTTGGATTCGGCAGGTTAGATTGAGTTATTCCGCTTATCCATATCGCGTTGTTTGTAAATGAAGTATCAAGCGAAGCCTGAAGTGTATAGCCGCTATCTGCAAGTGATGTGCTGTCCCAGTCAAAAAACGGGACTAGCGGAATGTTTGGAGCTCCATTTGCCGGCAAAAGCAGGCTCGGTGCATTTGGTAAAGCAGGGATCGTTCTGAAACTGTAAATGAATGACCAAGGGCCATTTCCGCCGCCATTTTGACCCCTCACTCTCCAGTAGTATCTGGTATTATTTGCCAGAACACCGGAAGGAATTGTGAATTGAGATGTCAATATCTGGCTTGAATCAAGAACTGTTGAAGGAAAAGTTGAATCAACGGCTATTTGTAGCTGGTATGAAAATGCATAAGCAGCAGTATCCCAATCAAGCAGAGGTGTTAAACTCACGTTAATTGCTCCGTTTAAAGGCAGCAGCAAATTCACAACAGCAGGTATCTGGAAACCACCTGTTAAAGTATGTATGATATTGCCATTTGAACCTACTGCAAAGCCTGTTAACGCTGAAGTAAAAAATACCCCATTCCAATCTTGGGCAGGGATTCCACTGATTTGCGGCCACCAGTTTGCTCCTCCGTTTGTAGTTCTTATGATATTGTTGCTCAGCCCTACTCCTGACCCGATATTAGAATTAATAAAATGAAGATCAATAATTCTATCACCCGCATTTGAATTTTGCACTACCCAGTTATTTCCGCCGTTCGTACTTTTTATCATAAACCCTCCTTCACCGGAAACGAATATAATTGAAGGGGATGTGACTGCCAGCCCGAACAATAGTGTACTGG
>JANWKI010000019.1 GCA_025451455.1 Ignavibacteria bacterium | reverse complement strand
CAAGATGCTGAAAATGATGCAGTTAAAATCAAAGAAAAAATCATTATAATATATCTCATATTCTCCTGTTAAAATGAAACCTTTTTGGTTTAAATTTCCTTTTAAAATATGAAAATATTTTGTTAAAAGATGTTAAATAAGAAGGAACATATCATAGAAGAGAACCAGCCGCTTTTCCCGCTTGGGATCGTTGTTTTGCCCGGAGAAACAAGGTTCCTCCATATTTTCGAAAAAAGGTATAAGAACCTTTTCGAGGACCTGGAGAAGTTTGATAATAAGTTCGGGATTCCATTTTTGACAACAGGGAAAATGCCCGGGACAGGCTCATACGTGAAGCTTGAAAAAGTGCTTGCAAAATACCCAAATGGCGAGGCTGATATTGCCGTAAAAGGTGTGGATATATTTTCTGTCCTCAGTTACAACGATGAACACCCTGACAGGCTCTATCCATACGGAAATATAGAACTGCTGAATAAATATTCAGTTAAGGCTACAGAAACACTATTAGGCGCGTTTGAGAAGTATAATGAAAAAGTACTGAAGCTCGATTTGAAAGAATTTTCAGGTGTGAATTTTTACCTCATTGCAAACTCCATAGGGCTGAGTGACCTTGAAAAATATGATCTGCTTGTCAGAGGCAGCGATGCGGCTCTCAACAAAACCCTGGCAAACCATTTGAATTTAAGGATGGTGCTGGCGCTTCAGAAAAATGCGCTGCAGGATTATTATTGTTTGAATTGAAATCTAAATGGATTTGTACAAACTATTCGGGGACTAAAAGTCCCCATTTTTTTTTCAATCTTTGCCCCCCGCTCTAAAGAGCGGGGTTATTCAAAAGTCTTTTTTTGAATTGCCATGCGTGTCCCGTAAAGCGGGAACCTTTAGGTCGTGGGTTGAGGTGTTGACTGAGAGCGGCTTTAGCCGTTAATTAAAGAGAACAAAATTAGGGCTAAAGCCCCTTTTTTCTTTTTATACCTTATCCACGACCTAAAGGTCGTGGCAATTAATCTAATGAGAAATTCTGAGATGTTGTTGGTGAAAACACCAACAACGGGGAATTGTGGAACTAATACAAACATAACTTATTTTTTCAAAAGTTTGAATGTATGGTTCCAGTTGCCCTCAAGAAATCCCCGTGCGCACCATATAATACATAATCCCTCAAGCGCATTTGAGGCTTCTATTGAACCGGAGTCCATTACATCAAACCCGAAATCAATCAATATACCTGTAACAGTTTTTTTTGCTTCGGCATCATTGCCGCAGATGAACATAGTCGGCTGCCCGTCCTCGAATTTGGGCTTGTACATAAAGGGATTGCCTATGCTGTTGAATGCCTTTACGACTTTTGAGCCGGGCAAAAATTTCTGCACCATCTCACCGGCTGATTCACGCAAGCCCGTAACATATTTCAGCACTCCGTTTACGGGCGGCCCCTCTGCAATCGGATTTGTTGTATCAATCACGATTTTACCGCTCAGGTTATCTTTCCCTGCCAGCTTTATCACTTCTTCTACTGCACGGAAAAGACAGCAAATTACGATAAGTTCGCCGAATTTTGCAGTTTCGGCAAATGTGCCGGTTTTAACGCCTTTGCCGGTTTTTGTTACCCAGTCATGTATCTTCGCAGCACTGGGGTCACGGGTGCCAAGCATAACTTCGTGCCCCTGGTCTGCAAATGCAAACCCAAGCGCCTGCCCAACAGGGCCTGAACCTAATATTCCTATTTTCATGATAATATATGTTTAGTTTATTTTGATCTTCCTGTCTTCAAAATTAATGCTGGTCCATATATAATTTCCGGGTAAAGTAAGAGTCACTCCATTATCGCTCGATGTATATACAATATTTTTTATCAGCTCATAATAGCCGGGTTTATATAGAATATTTCCAATATCAAAAAATGTAACAAAACCTTTTACGAGTATCGGGAAAACAATTGTCATCGTATCCTGGGTACCCGAAAAATTCTTCCTGACGATCTTATACTGAAATATTTTTTCCCATGACATATGCTGTACGGAATACTCAACATTTGCGCCCTTTACGGCATTCTCATTGCATTTAAGCAGTGTGTACATTTCCTCGGGCAGATCGTTCCAGTTGAGCACGGATGTATCCCTGCCGAACCAGTAATCACCAGAGGGAACTACCGGCTTGTAATTGAATTCGCACATTTTTTCGGTTATTGTAAAGGTACCGGAGGGATTTTCATTTTCGGGCGCATCAAGAATTGTGAATTTAATACTGCAATAAGGCGTCTGTGAGAATGAAATATAAGGCAGTATGAACAAAAGCAGTAAACCCGGGAAAAAGTGAATTGTCTTTTTCATATTATTCTTTTGTTTTTCATTTTTGCAGTATTTGAGTTTTTCTAAAATCACAACAAATATCTTTGCCGCCAGGTTTCCGGTAACGGCAATGTGCGGTTCATTAAATCATGATATAATTTCTCAAACTTAATAATAATTAAGGGAATCAGCAAATGATATTAGACCCTCACCCATTCTTTTGTAGAGAGAGGTCTCAGACCTCTCTCTATGGGGATTGAACGAAAGAGACAGGTCTAAGACCAGTCTCTACAGTATAGCTTTTTAGTGCCCTCGTCGCCTTAGTGGTGTAAGTCCTTTATTTACGCAGAAAAATCGCGCTTCAGGAGGTCTTTGCTTTTTAGGAATATGTATGCAGTAACGGCAAGAGTCATAATGCCCCCGAAAACGACCGAGGGTACTGCGCCGAGCAATTTTGCTGCCGCACCTGACTCAAATGCGCCGACTTCATTCGAAGTACTTAAGAATATTCCGTTAATAGCGTTAACCCTGCCGCGCATATTTTCCGGTACAAGTAACTGCAAAACCGTTGCGCGTATAACCACGCTGATGCTGTCGAAAGCACCGGTTAAAAATAAAGCTGCAACCGATAGAATAAAGTTTTCCGAAAGCGCAAAGACAAGCGTCGCTATTCCGAACCCGGCTACGGACCATAATAAATTACGCCAGGCGCGTTTCATCGGTGAGAATTTCGAGAGGACAAGCAGTACAAGAACTGCACCAACCGATGGCGCGGCGCGGAGTATCCCCAGTCCTTCAACACCCGTGTGCAGAATATCTTCGGCAAACACAGGCAATATTGCAACCACTCCCCCGAACATGACGGAGAACATATCAAGCGAAATGGAATAAAGAATTATCTTCGTCCGGTTGACATACCGGAAACCCTCTTTGATCTTTTCAAGCATTGTTCCTTCTTCTGAGGTGTCCGGAGCGCGGTTCTTAATGCCGAGTGTTGCAATAATTGAAAGGAATATTATCGCAATTACAAAAAGCAGTGTTCCGGAGAAACCGAAGATGCTGTAAAGGAAACCCGAGATACCCGGTCCTATAACAACTGCGGACTGCCACGAAGCGCTGCTCCACGTGCTGGAATTTGCATATACTTCCTTTGGCACGAGGTAGGCTTTCACAGAGCTTGCCGCCGGGAAGAAAAATGCTTTACAAAGCCCGATGAAGAAAATTACTCCCCATATTACATACTTAAGGTCGCCAGGGTGAGCGGAATTCAGCAGTTCAAAAGAAAGAAAGAATAATACGGCAGAAGCAAACATTGTAAAGCTAAGAGACCAGATGATGATCTTCTTCTTACTCAGTTTATCGGAGTAATGCCCTCCAAAGAGCGACATTAATATAAATGGCACGGCTTCTGCCAGCCCTACCATGCCGATAGCAAGCGGGTCATGTGTAATTCGGTAAAGTTCATAGCCAATTATGACCTCCTGAACGAGAAGCCCTGCGGTAACAAAGAAATTTATCAGGAAGTAATAGCGAAACTCTGCATATCGCAGAGCGAGGAAGGGGTCTTGTTTGGATGAAGGGGGTGGCATCAAATTACAAGCGGCAGTTTACAGGTTATAAGCAGCAGGTTACAGGTTACAGGTTTGGATGAGGTTGACATCAGGCAAAATAGTTTGATATGAAAATTTTTGCAATGGTTTTATTATTCTTATAGATCATGCTTTACAACTTTAAAACATTACAGCTTTTGAACTTTCTAACTATCTCACTTTATCCCACGTTTCCTTTACCTTCTCAATTGTCTTTTCATCTCTCAGTTCGGTTTCGCGGATGTGTTCTTCGAAATGGCCGCATGTGAGGCAAATGTATGTATCGAGGAAGAACCATTTCCATGATGATACAACCAACTGCATTCTTTCACCGCGCTTGACAAGTTCTTTATCGGTATAAACTTCGTTTGAAGAGCATTTGGGGCAGGTGCCTGTTTTGAGAGTGTTATCAGTCATTTGTTATTCTTCTGTTCGGTCTTGTTGTTAGTGAAAACAACAACAACGTAAATTAAATTGATTAACACAAAACCGTTGAAACGGTTCTGACAATTTTGATTCTTTATTAACCCACGACTAAAGTCGCGGGCTGTATTTCCTAACCTATATTCGCTCTATCTGTTTTGTTCCACTTCTCTTTTATTTTATCCTTTATCTTTTCGTTTTTCAGGTCGGCATCCTTTATGAACTCTTTGAAGTAGCCGCAATTCAGGCAGACGAATGCTTCAATATTAAAGCTGTACATTGCCGAGACAGATATAAATCCGCGATATCCGATTGGATTTTTCTCCCTGTTATCGTAAACTTCATTCGATCCGCATACAGGGCACTTTCCGGTTTTGATGGTTTCTACATTCATTATTTTTTTTCTCCGTGTACTCAGTGCCTCTGTGCTGAAGCTTTTGCTTTTTGGCCGGCTAACGTACAGGCTTCATGAAACGCAATTTTCGTGTATAAAGTCTGGATGACCCAGAGGGTACCCCCCGCCTTCGCGGGGATGACAAACGGAATTATTAAATGGGGTCCTCCGAGAGTTTCTCGGACCTGTCGGCTATTTTCAGCTTTTCGAAAAGCTCATCCAGGTCGCCTTCCATTAACAATGAGAGATTGTACATCGTCAGCCCTATCCTGTGATCGGTCAGCCGGTTCTGCGGGAAGTTATACGTGCGTATCTTGTCACTTCTGTCACCTGAGCCGACCATGAGCTTTCGTTTTTTTGATGTTTCCTGGTTATGCTTTTCGATTTCCGCCTCAAGCAGTCTGGAGCGCAGTACTTTCATTGCCTTCTGCTTGTTCTTAAGCTGTGAGCGCTCATCCTGGCACTGAACAACTACACCTGTAGGTATATGAGTAATGCGGATAGCTGTTTCGACTTTGTTTACATTCTGCCCCCCTGCGCCGCCTGAGCGGAAAACATCAATTCTGAGATCAACCGGGTTTATTTCAATATCAACTTCATCAGCCTCAGGCAGTACTGCAACAGATGCTGCAGAAGTATGCACCCTGCCCTGAGTTTCCGTTTCCGGCACGCGCTGGACCCTATGGACTCCGCTTTCATATTTTAAAGCGCCGTAAATATCATTCCCCGATACATTTACGATTACTTCTTTAAGCCCACCGGGACCGGAGGATTCATTGAAAGTGACTACTTCCATCTTCCAGCCTTTTTTTTCGGCGTAGCGTGAGTACATTCTGTAAAGATCAGCGGCAAAGAGCGCGGCTTCATCGCCTCCCGTGCCGGCCCGTATTTCAAGGATGGCATTTTTGGAATCATTGGGATCTTTTGGAACAAGAAGCTCTTTTATATTTGCTTCAATTGCATCAAATTTTGACTGAAGTGATTCCTGCTCTGCCGCTGCAAGTTCTTTCATTTCCGCATCAAGGTTCTCGAACAGCAGTTTTTTGTTTTCTTCAAGCTCTTTTCTCACTTTTAAGTACTCATCATATGCATTTACAATTTGAGTTAAGTCTGAATACTCCTTCGAGAGCCTGCGGAACTCGCGCTGGTCGTTAATTGTCTCCGGTTTATTGAGCAGTTCCGAGATCTCGTTATAACGCAGCTTTACTTTTTCTAATTTATCGAACATTT
>JANWKI010000018.1 GCA_025451455.1 Ignavibacteria bacterium | reverse complement strand
GAAATGCCTTGAGAATTTTACTATCAGAGAGTCCTTAAGATTGAGCTGGCGGAACGCATAACTTTTGATATCCGAAACAATATCCTGGAAATCATAAACTGTGTAATTGGCAAGTACGCTGAATGAGCTGATATTTCTCAGCCAGTTGGTTGGCTCAAAGAAACCCTTGCTGCTGAACCTTATGACCCTGTTCCAGTTATTGTTTGAGCTTTTCTGCGAAAATATATATACGGTATGATATAAGCTGAGATCGACCGAGGTAACCAGTATAAGGTTACCCAGATTATTGAATCTGTGCGCAAGATAAACAAGGTATCCAAGCTCATCCCTGTCATCATAATTTGTTTCGCTTTGAGTATCATATTTTAATATTGATACGCTTGATGACAGCTCAAACCTGTTCATGAAGTTAACATTATAATACACATTTGTGTTCAGCTTAAACAGTGATGAATGATTATTCTTCGAAGCCTCGTTATTCCCGATTATGTTCACAAAATTGGGGCTTATCCTGCTTTGATTAAGCAGAGAATGTGTTTCATCTCTTTCCATATAAAATGCTTTTAACTGAAGATCGAGCATATTGAACTGTAAATTTAAAGCTGCATCACCTGCAACACTCAGCTCCTTGATATCTGTATCGTAAATGCTGGGCTGTAATGTAGGGGCATACGGCATGTAGGCATTCTGCTTGGTAATCCTCTTGTAATTAGGGCTTAGTGAGAGGACAAGTGCGGCATTTTCGGTAATTGTATAATCGAACCTGTCAAAGAATCTGTAAATATTTTCAATTCGCTTTTCAATATTATTATTAACTCCGTACTGCTGCTTTGTGAACTGGTCCGCCGGGAAATAATAATCTTTCCGGATACGCGAAAAAACACCGTCGAACTCATTTCTGGCAAGATCATCCTCGAAAGGGCGCTCAAAATACAGGTGTGAATACACCAGGCTTTTCTTCCTCGGGTCAAGCGTTTCGTAACCAAGCCTCACCTGCCCGTCTACAAGGAAATCTGATATGCTTAAGTTGTAGATGCTTAGCTCACCCGATACGCTTGGGCCTTTATCAAATTCATCGTACTGGTTCTCCACCTTATAACCGGCATTCAGTTCGGAATACAGCCTTGACCCGCTGAGTAACCCGTCATATTTTGTGCTTAGGTATGCAATATTGGAAGAAGACTCATTTAGCTGAAATGTCCTGTCATCTGAGAAGAATTGCCCTGCGTAGTTTGCCGAAACATTTATTTGGGGGATTATGTCATAACCTGCGCCGGTTTTTATCATATCATAATCCCTGTAAAAGTTCTGGTTAAGCTTTGTAATTGATGAGGTAAGGTAATTCTTCAAATAATAATTCACTCTGTTTGTCTTATTATAATAATTGAGCCTTGAAAAGAACGCAGCAGTGTTCCGGCTGTCATCTAAAGTGTTGTGCAAAAAATCCCCGGTTATGTTGGAATCGATGAAGGTCTGAATATCTGTAAAATCGGTTTGGGAAAATAACGGCATTTGCTGAAGGATAAGGATCAGAAGTGCCGGTTTAAAATAAATACTCACTCTTTAGCGGCAGCAGTCTTATTATACAGACCGGCAATTTTTTCGCCGGAATTCTCACTGAGAATATACCTCTTCATCAAACTCTCCATATCAGTACCATCACCTGGACTTATCGCCTCTTCATAAACTGCCCTTCCGGAATTCAGAATAATTATCTTCGTGCATATCTTATCTGCACTTTCTATCAGGTGGGTGGAATAAAAAAATGTTTTCCCTGCCATGGAAAGCTCCTTAACAAGATCTCTTACAATAAGCGTCGTGCTGTAATCTATCCCTGAAAGCGGTTCATCCCAGAAGATAATATCCGGATCATGTATAAGCGATGATATCAGAAGCACCTTTTGCCTCATGCCTTTGGAAAATTCATGCATAGGTGTTCTTAATTCGCTCTTCAGGTCAAACATTTCCATAAAACTGTGTATACGGTGTTCATAAATATCTTTGCCAAGGTCGTGCATTCTGCAGACAAATTCCAGGAAATCAAAAGGCGATAGCGAAAGGAATAATGCACCCGATTCAGGAACGTATCCAATAAACTTTTTAACCTTATCCGGATGTTCAAGAACATCAATGCCGTTTATCAGTGCGCTGCCGGAGCTTGGCAAAAGCATGCCGCAGAGTATCTTTATCGTTGTGCTCTTTCCTGAGCCGTTTGCGCCAAGGTATCCGCATACTTCACCCTTCTCAACATTGAATGAAACGCCATCGAGCGCTTTTACATTTCCCTGGTAGATCTTTGTTATATTATCTGCTCTTATCAAAAAAACTTTTTTTCCTCCTTGTATATCTTAACCGGCATATTAAAAATTGGCGTCAATAAATTATTCGAGCGAGCGTTACGCAGGAAAATCTGTCTGAGTCCCGATGAAATCGGGACGAGTTATTTTCCTGCAGCGAAGCGAGAATAATTTTAGCCAATTTTTATCAGCCTTGACTTTTTTGGTACTTTTTGTGTCAAGACAAAAAGTACAAAAACAAAAATTCGCGGAACCCGTATTATTTTAAACTAAAATTAAGATTCCGGTTTAGCCGAAATTGATTTACAACCTCACCCCTGCCTCTCTTTCGTAAAGAGAGGGCGCGATATTTCACGCCTGCTCCTGTCACAAAAGGACTCCCTTCAGCATAAAACCTGTAAAGCTTTTCGGTGTTCTTTGATATCCCGATACGCTTCGATCTTTTAATTTTGAATTTAAAGCCTGCCGCCTGTGATGCAATAAACAGCTCACTGCCATGCAGATCAGCCCCGTTTAGCTTCAGATCGATCTCAAAAGCCTGAGTCAGTTTTCCCGGGCCGTTTGTCAAATTGTATATATCTTTTGCTGCCGCACGGTTCTTCTTCATGTATTCAATACCTCTAACAGGCTCAACTGCGCGCAAAAGTACTGCATGAGCAACCCCGGCTTTTCCAACTACAGCATTTACGCAGAAATGATTTCCATAAGTAAAATATACATAAGCCGAGCCGCCTTTATCAAACATACAGCTGTTCCTTTTTGTTTTACCTCTATATGAATGAGATGCTTCATCTTTATCACCCAGGTACGCTTCAGTCTCAACAATTATCCCGGAATAAACTTTTCTGCCCTTCTTTCTCACAAGCACTTTGCCGATAAGCTCCTTAGCAACAGTCAAACATCCCCTTAGATAAAAATCCTTTTCCAGCTTCTTGATCGTTAATATTTTCATCCCGCAATCTTCAATATAGTTGAAACTTCTCATCTTCTCATCTTCACATCTTCTCATCTTCTCATCTTCACATCTTCTCATCTTCACATCTTCACATCTTCTCATCTTCTCATCTTCTCATCTTCACATCTTCTCATCTTCACATCTTCTCATCTTCACATCTTCACATCTTCACATCTTCTCATCTTCTCATCTTCTCATCTATTCATCTATTCAAACAATCCTTCCTGAAGCTTACTTTTTTTCTTCTTCAGCCCAAGATGCTCATAAGCAAGGTCTGTTGCTTCCCGCCCGCGCGATGTTCTGCGGATAAATCCTTCCTGCACCAAAAACGGCTCATAAACATCTTCGATAGTTCCTGATTCTTCGCCGACTGATACTGCAATTGAATTCAGCCCTACCGGACCTCCTTTATATGTATCAATAATTGTAGTGAGAATTTTTTTATCAAGCTCATCCAGTCCGCGGTGATCTATATCCCAGTTGTTCAGGCTTTCATCTGCAATTTCTTCGGTAATGATCCCTTTATTCTTCACTGTCGCAAGGTCACGGGTCAGCTTAAGCAGCCGGTTGGCAATCCTTGGAGTGCCGCGCGAGCGCCTGGCAATTATCATTGCGCCTTCGTCTTCGATCCTGATTTTCAGTATGCCTGCTGAGCGGTGCACAATATCGGCAAGCTCATCTGTATTGTAATAGTTCAGGCGGCAGCGGATGCCGAACCTGTCCAGCAGCGGTGCGCTTAACAAACCTGAGCGTGTTGTAGAGCCAATTAGTGTAAACTTTTCCAGTTGCAGACTAACGCTTCTTGCACCCGGACCCTGGTCAATGATAATATCAAGCTTATAATCTTCCATTGCTGAGTACAGGTATTCCTCAACGATCTTGGGTACACGGTGAATTTCATCTATGAAGAGTATATCCTTAGCCTGAAGCTTTGTGAGCATTCCGGCGATATCACCGGGTTTTTCAAGCACGGGGCCGCTTGTAGTTATGATACGGGATTTCATTTCGCTTGCAATTATATATGCGAGGGTTGTTTTACCCAGGCCGGGAGGTCCGGTAAACAGTACGTGATCTAAGGAATCATTCCTTTTTTTTGAGCTTTCGATCGATACGCCGACATTCACTTTTATCTTATGCTGCCCCACAAAATCCTCGAATGTGTGCGGCCGCAGTTCGTTTAGGAATTCACGCTCGCCTTTTTGCTCCTCTGCCGATAATTTTTCAATCCTGGCGCCTGATCCTGCTCTTGGCATTTATTCCTGTTTAATTCAAAATTTTCTTTCTGAAATCTGACAAATTTCCGAAATATTAATGATTATTAAAAGTCTAAAGACCTGCCTTTGCATGCCCGCCAATGTTGGGGGAAAGCTGTTTCGGGGATAAGTTTTCTTAACCGGGGATTACGTAAACATACGGTAAATTATTATTAAACAATAAAACATGATTATTGTCGTATGGTTTGTGTAACTAATTAAAATGGGGCTTAAATTAAATTTTTTATGATGTTTTTATATATTATATTTAGAAGTTATAAAAATCACTTAACCTGGCAACTAAACATTTATCCGGAGGGTACATTGAAAAAATTTACATTATTAGCATTATTACTGGCATTCCTGTGTTCTTATTCATATTCACAAAGAGTATTATTAACACAGGGTTTTGAAAACGGGCCGTACACTGTTGATAGTCTTCCGATCGGGTGGACAAAATTCAAAGTTAACGGGCCAAGCTTTTGCACAGTACCGCCTATTGGCGACTGGAGAGTAAGAGACAGCGGAAAAGCATTCTGCGGTACAAACGCTTTAACTGATTTTACTTCCAAAGCTTTTGCCAGCTTAAAATCTCTGAGCATTCCGTGGACAGCAACCGGCGGAACATTGGCAGACGATTGGGTATTTACAACCAGCTTAAACATTGTAACCGGTGACAGCCTGAAATTCAGGGTTCAGCTCGGAACGTGGTCAGGCGGAACAGGTACATATTACCT
>JANWKI010000017.1 GCA_025451455.1 Ignavibacteria bacterium | reverse complement strand
TTCTTACTCTCTCTTCAATTATCTTCACTTTATGGTTTCTTCATTCTATTTCTGCACTTCTGGCTCCGTTCATAGCAGCTCTTGTAATATCTTATACGCTTAATCCTCTGGTTGAATACCTCTCACGCGGAAAATTGTCAAGGACTCTTGCAAGCTTACTGATTCTTGCTGTTTTCCTTATAGTGGCTACAGTGCTGGTCCTGGTGCTTGCTCCCCCGATTGCTTTCCAGTTTTCGGAACTTATTAATTCATTACCGGGTGCTTTGAAAGACCTGCAGAGCTGGATAAATCTTGTCCTGCTTCCCAAGATAAACTCTATGGGTATTCCAACAAGCGAAATACAGAATAAACTTTCACAGAACCTGCCTGCGAAGCTGGAAAAAATGATAAACGGATTACTGAGCGGACTCTCAGGTGTATTTACCGGAATTACTGTCATTTTAACCCAGGTAGTGAACCTGGTTCTCATTCCATTTTTGACTTTTTATATAATGAAAGATTTTGATGACATAAAATCTCTGGTTAAGAATTTATTCCCGGCAAAGGAAAGGAAAAGAGTTTCAGAATACTACGGTAAGATCGATTCTCTTCTGGGAAGTTTTATCAGGGGCCAGCTGACAGTTTCAATTATCCATGGAATCATTGTTTATATTTTTCTTTCAATTCTGGGTGTAAAGTATGCAGTATTTCTCGGTTCATTCGGGATAATTCTGAACATCATTCCTTATTTCGGCCTTTTGGTTGAAATTACTCTTGCTGTAATTGTTTCACTCTTCAGCGGTGACCCTGGTTTTCAGGTGCCTCTTGTTGTAATATTATATCTCATTCAAAACCTGCTGGAAACATCGTTTATTACCCCGAAAATAGTCGGCGATAAAATTGGGCTGCACCCTGTATTATTAATTTTATCACTCTTTGTATTTTCATATTTCTTCGGATTTCTTGGAATGCTGATTGCATTGCCGACAATGTCTGTTATCATTATGTTTTTCAAGGAATGGATGGCTTCAAGGGAAACAACTGAAATAATCAAAGAAGAATAATTTACATTCCCTGCAGCACTTTGCCTGCTGCCTGATTCATGTTCTGAAATAATATACCCTTTGGGTCTGACTTCAATTTCCTGGTTATTTCATCTTTTGCCGTCTGCGGTTTTAGCTTTAGATTGTTATCAAATTCCGGTTTAAAGAACAGGAATGTGTAAGGATTCAGAACTTTATACCCGTATTTATTAATAACTTCTTCAAATTTCGGAATATTTTTAACAAACAGCAGGGATTTATCATCCCAGAATATAAGTTTCCAGTTCGGATCTCTTGAAAAGTAAGCCGTCACTAATGTTTTCAGATCATTTGGCCGCCTGATAAGATCGGGATCAAGATACACAAAATAATCTATCCCCCTTTCTTCAAGTTTCTTTTCAAATCCAGGACGCATTGAAAGTATTAAGTTATATTCATTAAAAATATCATCATTCAGATTCCTGCTGTCAATAAAATTCTTCTCTCCGGGCGTGCTCCACACAATGTACCCGCCGGTACCGAAATGGTTAAATGGTGTTCCTGATATCCTGTTTTCTTTCATGAAGTCGTACATTTGTACCGGGATAAAATCGCTGTTTATCCCCCACCCCGACACTCTGTAATACTGCATTTTTTCATATATAGCATCGGAAGGAATCTGTAAAATTATGTATACAAAGAAAACTCCAAGGATCCCTTTGGGTATATTTCCCCTTATAAAACCGGAAAATTGCTGGCTTTTGATCATTCCCAGATAGTAATTAACACTGATCGCAATAAAAGGCAATATGACTATCTCATAATCAACTGTAAACCTGACCGCTCTAACTGAATAAATTGCAAAAGAAGTGAAGATAAGAGCAAAGAAAATATCCTTCCTGAGATAAGAATAAAGCAGCACAAGGATACCGCAGTATAAAAATAACTTGTATATCGTTAGTACTATTCCGAAATCCAGTTTATCAGTAAACGGGCTCCGCCATTCGTTAACCGTAGCAAGCATTTTCATCTTTGTGTGACCGTATGCATATATGTATGTACTGATGCCGTGAGGATTTACAAGCAGAATAAGGGCGCTGATCACAGCAATTATCCAGAGTTTTTTTAACTCTTCCTTTGAAAGGGCTTTAACATCGGGACCTGCATAAGAAGATGGTTTAATAAATATAATTGTCTCTGTAATTACAAATATAAAAAGTACCAATCCTCCAGCAAGTACTCCCATGTGAGAATTTGCCCAGATAAGAAAGATAAACGGGATAAGATAAAGCCTTCGGGAATATTTTTTCCTGTCGGAGTATTTATAGTTCAGTAAAATGTAAAGTAAAATAGAAAAAAACACATAAGTTATGATGTGCGGACGCGGTGAGAGCCTATCCATAATACCAATTAAAAGCAGGAACAATAGAAAAAGGGCAAGAAATACATTAACTTTAAACTTCTTTAACAGTAAAAACATCAGAAAAAAAACAAAGCAAAAAGCTATTGACCTGAATGCAAGAATTGCATTATATCCGCCAATATTGTAAAGCCCATATGATAAAATATCCCAGCCCCATTCAAAGGGTATCCATTCAGCACCGCTTGTAACAAACCCGAAAACATCTTTATCGGGCACCACTTTGTTTTCAACAATATACCTGCCCGTTGCAAGATGCCAGAACAGGTCATCATCCCCTGAAATTTTATAAGAAGCTGCAAAGAATACTAATGTAAGAAAAATTCCAAGGAGTCCGTAAACAGCGTATTTATTTTCTTCAATCAGGCCTACAGGTTTCTTTTTCTGCACTGCCTCCTTTACCTTTTGCTTAGCCAATATTTATTATCAGTATGGTATGAAAAATAGAATTCCCCTCTTGAGAGGGTGTCCCGATGAGAATCGGGACAGGGTGTGTCAGAAAATGTGCTACTTTCCTGTAAAAACCGGTTTACGTTTTTCAAGAAATGAATTAACACCCTCTTTGTAATCTGCAGAATTACCAGCAATATCCTGTGCTGCGGCTTCTTCTTCAAGTATTTGGTTCAATGATTTGGAATAAGAGTTATTGAGAATATTCTTGATCATTCCAAGAGCTTTAGTCGGGGCTTTTGCAAACTTTTTTGCATATTTATCAAGCGCAGCATTAAGGACATCAACTGTTTGTACTGAAACATTTACAAGTCCGAGCCTCTTAGCCTCAGCTCCAGTTATTTTTTCTGCTGAAGCGCACATCTGGAAAGCTTTTGCCAGCCCGATAATGCGCGGAAGTGTGAATGTTGAAGCTGAATCCGGAACCAAACCAACATTTATGAACACTTCTATGAGCTGGGCTGAATCAACTGCAATTCTGAAATCACATGCCAGAGCAAGCGATAGACCGGCACCGGCAGCAACACCGTTAATTCCGCAAATAACAGGTTTTGGCAATCCCATAATTTGTTTGATAAGCGGATTATATTTAACCTCAAGCGCTTCCTTAAATGTTTTCTTTTCGCTTTCAAAATCCTTAAGGTCCTGGCCTGAGCAAAATCCCTTTCCGGCGCCAGTTAATACAACACACCTTATATCATCAGACTCAGCCTCTTTAAAAGCAGACTGCAGCTCCATGAGCATTCCGGTGTTAAAAGCATTAAGTGATTCAGGTCGGTTAAGGGTGATAAATAAAACGTTTTCTTTTAATTCCTTAATTATCGAAGGCATTATTAATGTTTAAGAGGATTTAGTAATATTCGTATACGTTTTTAAGTCTGTATATCTCTTCCTGCTGCGGTCCTTTAAAAACTTCTTCCAGAAAGTTCCCGTATTTGTCATAAGTAATAACCCTGTATGATTTCGTAACGTTATCATCAATAGTTTCCGAGACTTCAACTGTTCTGATATTATTCGAAGGGTCATTGGAATAAACATATTTTATGTATGAATTGGGGGATGTGCTCACATAATTACCCATCAGATTCCCCTTATCATCATATGTAAATTGCTCTGTCTTTGTCGAACCGTTTAGTATGGAAATTTTCTCAATGATCTTATCACGCTTATCGTATTTATAGATATACGTTGAAGTAACTGTATTATCGTCACCATCACCGCATGTATTCTTTACACTGCGTTTTACTAGGTTATTATACGAGTCATACACGTAAAGTTCGGTGATCTTGCAGCCTTCAACTTTATTCTTCTCAGAGGATTCAATAAGCCTTCCCATCGGGTCATAATCGTATGAAGTTTCATTAATGATATTTGATTTTACCTCGACCTGTTCAGAAGAAACATTTCCGAAATAGTCGTATGTTATTATTGTTTTTTTAACTTCACCTGAAGATGAATCAAGGCGCCTGTTCACCTTGCCTGCATTATCATAAAGATAAAAATAATTCAAATATCCGTTCCGGGTGTTGATGGGTGCATTGGAATCAGCTTTTATAAATTGCTGCTGAAGTGAGCCATTTGAGTTATAATACAGAATCCTGATAGTATCCTGCCCGTATTTTGTGATCTTAAGTTCAGTGCATTTCCGGATTGCAGCATCCTTAACCTGGCTGGAATGCTCATTGATCTTAAAATACCTGTTGAACACATCAGGCACTTCTGCCTGTGAAAATATTATGCCCGGCATCAAAACCGAAACGCCGAGGATGATCGTTATGTATTTAACTGTCTTCAAATAATTTTTGAGTTTTGTAATGTACAAACAAAATTCCATAAATAATATGAATAATTAACCACTCTGGATAACATTTATTAATTCAATAAAAAATACTAAATTGACCTATGAACACACCAAAAGCAGTGATAAAACCGTATATTAAGCTTCGGAAGATCTTCCGTGCCAAGAAAAAACCCGCCGGATTACCCCCAGGAACACTGGTCTATACAGGGGAAAAAAGAACCGAAAAGGTACAGATTAACCTTATTGATTACAAGGAAAACTCGGTAAATGAGCATGAAGTTACTGACCCGGTGGAGTGTAAACACCTCATTAAAAGCGATACGGTAAGCTGGATAGATATCGAAGGCATCAGTGATGTGCATATTGTGCAAAAAGTCAGTGAATCTTTAGGGCTTCACCCTCTTGTAATGGAAGATATACTGAATGTGAACCAGCGCCCGAAAATGGAAGAGTTTGATAAATATGTTTATATTGTGTTAAAGATGTTCCACGTAAAAAAATCGACTGCAGAAATAACTCCCGAACAGGTTAGTATTATTTTAGGAAAGAACTTTGTAGCTACATTCCAGGAAGGGATAGAAGGCGATACTTTTCACGAGGTTAGGGAAAGGATCAGGACCAAAAAAGGCGTTATCAACAAGATGACATCTGATTACCTGCTTTATTCCCTGGTTGATTCTATGATAGATTCATATTTTGCCCTTCTGGATGTATTTGGAGACAAAATTGAAACTCTCGAAGAGCAGCTTGTGAACAACCCGGTTAAAGAAACGCTCTCATCAATATATGCACTTAAGCGTGAGATGCTTTATCTGCGCAAAATAGTCTGGCCGCTAAGGGAAGTTATCAGCAGGCTTGAAAGGGGTGAATCCGAACTTGTCAGAAAAGATACGCATTTATACCTGCGCGATGTTTATGACCATACTATGAATGTACTTGATACCATAGAAACATACCGCGATGTGCTTACAAGCATGGTTGATATATACCTTTCCAGCTTCAGCAATAAGCTGAACGAAACAATGAAGTATCTTGCCCTGATATCGACGATATTTATTCCTATGACATTCATTGCAAGCATTTACGGTATGAATTTTGATCTGATGCCCGAGCTCAGGTGGGTACATGGTTACTGGTTTGCGCTTGGGTTAATGTTTTCAATTGGCTTCGGATTCTTAATATATTTTAAGAAGAAAAAATGGGTGTGAAAATGAAAATAATAATTGCATTCATTGTCATTTCATCAGCTGCCTTTTCTCAGGACATAA
>JANWKI010000016.1 GCA_025451455.1 Ignavibacteria bacterium | reverse complement strand
TTATCGTAATATTTGATAATTTCCTGAACCCAGTTCCTGTTAACCTCAATATCAGCATCAGTTGTAAAAATAATATCATTTGATGCAGTGCGAAGCGCCTGTTCAAGGGCATTAGCTTTTCCTTTCAGCTTTCCGGTACTTTCAACTGCCTCAAGATATATTAACTGAGGGTTTGCAACGAGGTAACTCAGCATTATCTCTTTTGTTCTGTCAACTGAGCGGTCATTAACAAGGATTATTTCAAGCTTCTCTTTCGGATAGTTCAGCTGGAGAAGTGACCTGATGCAATCATCCATGCAGCTTTCTTCATCCTTTGCACATATTATTATCGAGACTGTGGGTTCGTAATCACCGCCGGGAGGCCTGCGTTTATTATTTAACAGACCTGCAAGCATTATTAAATGCATAACTGCATAAAGCCCGAGTATTGTATATACTATTATTTCCATAAAAAAGTCCCGTTTTGTACGGGACTAAATTAACAATTATCCGAATTAAATCAAACTATTTTACGACAGCAATTTTGATGGATGCAGTTTCACTGCAGCCGCCTGTCATTTCAAAGACTGCTATATATATACCGCTTTGAACGTTGGTGATATCCCATGGCACTTCGTTATCAAAGCCCTTATTGGTCGTACCCTTAAGCGTCGTAACAAGCTCACCGGAAAGGTCCATGATCTTTATATCGATGCCTGATGCGTCACCATTTAGATAATAGCGTATATTGGTGGATTTACCGTATGCCGGATTAGGCCAGTTATATACCTTCTCCTTAGGTAAACATGGGCCGCTTGCTGAAGGAGAAAATCTATCCAAATTTGAGTTTGTGTGATCCTTATCCCTGAGATAATTTCTCCAGATAACCCTTGTTGAATCATATGCCCATGGTGTTTTATATCCGTACAGGTATCCGTCCTGAGAGTATACCAACAGCCCGAAATTACCACCGGTGTTAATTACTGCAGGAGTCGAATTTATTACCCCGCCTGTAGTAAGCGGGAATCCTTCCAGAATTTTTCCATCGGTACCATATGCATAAACACGCCCGTCACCGGTTCCGAATATCACTTCAAAAATTCCGTCGCCGTTAAGATCTGCAACTGAGCAGCCGCTTGAGATCCTGCTTACATTAGGTACAGTGAACGGGAAATTATCTAATAAAACCCCGTTTTGATTTATCGCAAATACTTTGTTATCGGCAGTAAACACAATTTCAATGTTCCCGTCTTTGTTAATATCAGCAGCAACAGGAGATGAGTATACATTTGTTAAACTTAAATTCTGAGAAATTATTGTGCCATCCAGAGAAACTGAATTAGAACCCGAAACAATTACAGGCTCTGTTTGAATATCAACTTGTTGAGCCAAAACTACATCTGTTTCGGCTAAAAACTTATTTGCGTCATCAATAAAACGGATTACCTGATTTACACTTACTATTTCTTTCGCAAGCTGGATAATTTTCCTGTTTGAAACAGAATCATATGTTATTCCCTGCGAAGCCAGATCAAGTTTGAATATCTTCCCGCTTACAGTACCAGAGCTTAACTGGTCAGGAGATCCCAGAAATTGCAGCTGGGGACTTGAAAAATTACTGTTTGAATTAAACTGTATAACTGAGGGTACCGCTGTTAATGAATCAATAGTAAAGTTGATCAAACTGATCTTATTGCCATATACACCGGTTACAAACTTAGTCTGTCCGTTTACAGTATTGGGATAATATCCAACGATAAAACCTGCTGCACTGTCTTTCAGGAACCCATTAGGCTTATCAACCCTTATTGAATTACCGTTATCACGGAAACCGTACAGACTGTCTTTAACGTTCACAAACATCTCATCGAGCCCATTGCCGTTATAATCAAACCCTATCGGCTGTGCATTGCCTGTAGTATCTATTCCAACTAATCTCGGGAAAGTATTAATATTCGTAATATTACCGCACTGCTGATAGTTAAAAGTCATGTTAGGCCCAATTTGGCTAAATGCGGTAATGCAAACCCTTGAATTTGTATTTGAATAGCTTTTGGAGTTCGGGAAGCTTGTCGGCGTAAATTCATTCCGGTATATATTTGAGGGCCTGTAATGATTGCCGTCATACCAGAAATCAACAAAGAAACCATCGCTGATAATATCACCTATCGGGGTATGCACAACTACACCAATATCCTGAGAGCCTTTTGCTTCTTCAACATCAACGCCTTTATGCTCTATATCATTGTTGATTGTATTGGATTCAATTTTGGCATCAATTACATTTTCATCAATATGCCAAACCAGTATTCCGCCCTGAAAATCTGCGGTATCATTTTTCAATCCGGGAAGGCTCCAGTCCAGTTCATCCACATCTACAATACTTCCTTTAAGCTTCCAGATATCTGAGCTGTTGAACCCGTCGACATCCTGTGTAAAATTAACTGAATCCAGAATATTATTTCTTCTGAAATATATGGTTTGGCCGTTGCCGTATGCATCGCGGTTGCGGTTTTCCACAAGAAAATATTCCTTACCGCTAATAAGTATCTTACGAACTGATTCATTTCCGTTAATATCCAGTGTAGCAGCTTTTGTATTATAAGTGCCGTTTGAGCTTATTACAACGGGGTCGATCCATCCAAGGTACTGCTTTTCCCATGCAGATGGCTCCGGAGGGAAAACCCCAAGATAGCTGAAAATAGCCTGTCCGTCCATTAAGCCAAATCGCCCGATAGCAGTTCCGCCGGTTTCGGTATTAAAAAGATCCGGGAGCCCCAGATGGCTTCCAATAGTTGCAACCACAATTCCGTTCAATCCAAGCTCAAGGTAAACATCACCGAATGTAGTACTGATAATTCTGAATTCCTGTTCAGGCAGCATGCAGGAGCTGCGTATGATTGTTCCTTCATTTGTATAGTATCCCTGGGTAGTATCTCCGTATAAAGATTTCAAAGTTCCGTTACTCATATAGATCGAAGGAAGATCGAGCTCGCCGACAAATAATCCCTGTGAGGCAAGATCAACATCTCTGCCAACACCTGCATGAAAAATTACGAATGCAGAATTGTTCGTATTGATACCTGAAAAATCTATTGTACTGTCTGCAGAACGCCAAACATCAAAAAACAAATTACCCATTCTCTGCATGTTTTCGTTTCTTCGCGGAGAGTACACTTCCATTTCATTTCCAAGGTTTCTTACGGTCGGAAGCAATATATAATTGATAATGAGCCTCCCTTTTGACGCCTTAAAATAATAATTCTTCAGGAATTCCAGTTTGTAAATAAAATATAAACTGTCATGGGGAGGTGCATCAACTGAATCTGGATAATTGCTGGAAACATCAAATCTGCCGTCTCCGGTGGTTTGAGAATTATTATCAGGTTTAAAATCTACCCTGATAGCATAAACATTCAGTGTTTCCGGCACCTGCGAGCGGAACAAAGCATTATTGTAGTAATTCCCGTTTTCATTAAGTGGTTTTGGGTTACTATTTATGGGGTGGCTTAGTTTGATCTTACTCGCCGGGATCAACTGAGCACTGATATTAAAATTAACGGATATTAACAGTGCAGTGACTGTTAATATCCGCAAAATCGAGCTTGAAATTTTCATTTAAATTATTTCTTGGGTTGATCTTCGGGTTTCTTTTCCCCGGGTTTTTTAACTGTTTCCGGAGTACCAAAATTTACGGAAAGAGTAAATCTCAGGGTATTGGCAAGAGGATGATTCTCTTCTATTGTGCTTATGTAACTGAAATCAAATCCATACAAGCTGTACCTGATACTTGCGCCCATTGTAATGAATTTTCTTTTGCCTTTATCCGGATCTTCATAAAAGAAACCTCCTCTTAAACCGATAACTTTAGGGTTACCATACCAGTATTCAGCCCCGACTGATGATTGAATAGATTTCATCACATTGTCGAATCCTCCGCTAAATGATGTGAAAATTCCCTTATAAACAGGGTCAGATTCTCCGTTTTCCCCTCTTTTTACAAGAAGTTTGGAAAAATCTGCTGATATTGTAAAGTTATTGTATTCACTTTGATATACATCATATGCAAATCCAAGGCGAAGATTTGTAGGCAGGGGGTCAGCCTGTGCATTATCAACATATGTAACTTTCGGGCCGATATTTGAGAGATTCACACCGATACCAAGCCTGTTATTGATAAATTTTACTTTAGTTTTAAATGGCCTCCAGAGAGTTGATAAATCAAAACTCAGATCGTATGCTGTGCCGGTTCCCTGTTCGCCCGCAACGGGGTCAACTGCAAGTTTGCTGTAAATAAACCGGGTAACAATTCCCACTGAAAGATCCTTTGTAACTTTTGTTCCGTATCCAACGGCAAGAGCCCCGTCAAATGCCTGGTAATCTCCTATTTCATTCCCGAACTCATCGGTTCTGATGATCTTACCGATATTCAAATAAGTTATACTTGCACCAATTGTACCCTTAAGTTTCTTGATATAATGTTTTCCGGCGAGAAAGTCATAGAAAAGATCCGATAAACCCAATCCCGGCAGCCATGGAGAGTGAGTAATAGAGACTTCAGTCCCTGTCTGAAAGCCAAGTCCGGCAGGATTCCAGAACATTGCAGAGGCATCATTTACCATTCCGGCTCCTATTTCACCCATACCGGTATTCAACGAATTAGGCCCGATAAGCAGGAACGGTACCGCAGACTCACCCTGAGCAAAAACATTTCCTGATAGCACAACAATAGCAGCCAGCAAGCACATTTTAAGTTTGAACATCTAAATTTTCCTCCTAAATATAATTAATTATAACTTATTCTATTTTAAAACAGCCAGTTTGCCGGTATTTGTATTTGTCAGACCGTCAGCAGACTCAACAATCAGTTTATAAATATATACACCATTACCCAATGTTTCGCCATCTTCATCTTTCCCGTCCCAGTTAATTACAACGAACTTATCGGCAATATTCTTTCTCTCTATCTGTTTAATAAGCCTGCCTGCAACTGTATACACTTTAATATTTACATTTATATCAGCTGAATAGTTGTGCTGAAATGTAAAAGCAGTATTATCCCTGAAAGGATTCGGGTAGTTGTAAACATTTGATACCTGCAATGCCCCGCCTGAAACTACTTCAAATTCAATCGAGGCCTCTGATGAATTGTTATATGTATCCCATGCTTTTAATTTCAAAGTATGTCTTCCTGCAGAAATACTTGCAAAATCATACTCCAGCGACCCTGATTTATATGAAGTATCGCTGTTATAAAAATTCGTCATATCATACTTATTGTTTTCATTCCCGTCAAGGACGCCTTCGATCTTATGACCGATGGTTCCCGTAGTGTTAATCCCGGATTCATCAAAAAGATCGGCAATGAATTTAAAATTTTCGTTCACAATATCACCCGTTCTGAAATTTCTCGTATTCAGAAACATACTTATCCGTGGACCGATGGAATCTACAGGAGCTGACTGGTTCAAACCTCCCACAATAAAATCTCTGTTTATCCCCGAGCCGTCAAATTCAGTATTATAAAAATAATTTATCAGTCTTCCATGCTGGTTAAGGTATGAAATATCTTTCGGAACAATAAATTCAACAACCCATTTTCCGTTCACGATATTCTGAGTTCCGGAATAAATGATACCTCCGTTTATCCTGAAATTCTGAGGAGGTATGGGCGGATTGCAGTCTTCATAAATCACGATATTCTTATCTACATCATATATTTTCAGTATGATCTTGCCGTTATAATTATTCCATAATGATGAATCTGGGCGGATAACTGAACCGTATATCTTGATCCGGCTCAGGGCTTTCATAGTATCACCTGCAAGCCCGCTGATGCTGTCAACATCAGACTTGAATCTTGGGATCTGCGTTCTGATTGTCGGATCGCACATTAAAATGAACTTCGCATCATTATCCGAGTAATTGAAAATTATCTGCTTAGTATTAAAAACTGCACCTCCGAACCTTTTCTGCAAAAGTAAAGTGTCTCTTGGAAGGTAAAGCTGATTGAAAACCTCATAAAACAGTGCAGCATTACTCGAAGCATATACTGGCCTTGAGGCTGCCATTGTTCCGATTGCTCCTTTTTGCGGAGACATCATAAAAAGCTCGCCAGCGCTTTGGTTTTTGGGGTTATCGAATTTACTCATATCACAGCTGGCAATTGAAACAAACGGATAGTGGTTTCTGTTTGTAAGCTGGCTCATAATATTATCCTTTTCAAGCACATATTCATGAGCCCAAACATCCGGGCTTCCGTGGCCAGTATAATGAATATTAATTACACCTTCGCTCCAGTACTTAGCAATATCTAAGTTTACCTGCGGTTTTCTCCTGCCCTGCGGAGTAATAACTGTTGGATAATTAACAAGATAAACCTTTATTTTATCAATTGCCGGAGGCGTATATAATTCAGCAAGTGATTCACACTGAGCCAAATGAGGAGTAGACTCGCATTCAGGAGCTGTTGTTTTCGAATCATCGGCAACAAACATCATCCTGTTTTTCCAGTATCCGTTGTTTATACCGTTTTCATATGCGTCAATTTTATCAATATATGTATTAGCATCTGAAACCAAGTTCGCTGGTATTCTTCCTATTGCAAGATCAGGCCTGCCAATTAGTGATGTAGAATCACCTATAATATTAACAAAATAGTCATCCGTTGTGAGCCCCTGTACCTGGTTAATTGAAGGACTTGTCAGTTCCCAGGCTGGTACGAAATTCCCCCCCGGGATCTGTAGTATATTCTTATAATCAAAACCACCGTCACCCAGTAAACATACATAAACAGGTCTTTCACTCCAGTTCTCAAAAGCATACTTGATAAAATCTCTTAATGCAACCGCGTCGTATACGCCACCCGAGAATTCATTGAATATCTGATCAGTAGTAATGATCCTTGTCTTTAAGTCATCCGGATTTGAAGTGCCACCCTGTTCTCTTTTTGACTTAATTCTATCTGCTGCTGAAATAAAATCTTTATGAGTAATAATAACAAAACTTGCGCCATCGGATATCCCGTGCAGATCCTGGTTCGGTATTCTTGCAGATATGCTTCCCGGAGCTGGAATCTTGGAACCGTTTTGCCCAACTACAAAATACTTGCTCAGGTTGTTTTTCACTTCAGTCCTTTGAAATCTTACGTTTGAAGAACTCACTGCCAGCGGCTGTATTATCTTCACATTATTATGGACTGTCGCATCAAATACTTTAATGTTATTATTGGAAAATGACGAAACATTATATTCTACAATCGCATTTGTATCCGGTGAATCGAAACTTAATACATCACCTGAGGCAGAGTTGAACCTTCTTTTATAAATTATTTCATACCAGTCAAGGTATCCGTCAGCTTCGCTATTAGATGCATAATAAACAGACTTTAATTTTACCTGTTCCCCGTTTGTTTTTTGAGACTGATTGATCGTTACTTCATCAGTGGCCGTATATATCCAGTTGTCAAACCCCGGCTGAACAGTACCCATGAAGAAAAACAATTCCGGCATGCTGGAATAATCGTCTTTTACCAGGAAATTATTTGTATTGGGGTCAAGGCACCTTGATGCAAGCTTTATTCTGTACAAAAGATTTGAATTGGCTTCAAGCCCTGTCAGGGTTGTGATCCATTCAAATGCGCCTCCCGGCCTCTTGCCAAAGCTCAGCCACAGGTTACCTTCACTTATCAGGTTATCCTGTTCCGGTTCGTAAAATACTCTTTCAGAAAAAGAAGAAGGGACTATTGCACTGCCGCTGTTTTCAGAAGGAGAAAGCTGCATCCTCTTACCGTTGTTTGGAGTACCAAAGCAAATCCAGTAATAGTTTGACCTGCTGTAATAATTTACGTAATGCCTGAAAGAATTGGCAACAGAATCATACTTCCAGTTATTTATTGCCCTTGCGTAAAACAGGATAAAATCATTGTCATTAAACTGTCCATCCTGTTCTCCTTCAAAATATACAGCAATTTCCTCAAGATCAGACGGTCTTGGATCATATAATCTTTCCGGCAGCAGTTCGCCTCCGTTTCCATAGAGCTTTACAGTCCTGGGGTCAACACCAGAAACATTGATGCCGGCACCTGTAAGGAAGCTTTTTGTGATCTTATAAATGCCCTCACTTGAACTGTTATCACCGATATCCTTGATCTCTATTTTATACCAGTCACCTGTATTAAGTTTACTTTCTATAACATTATTATCTCTGTAAATATTCTTATACTTTGGGTTAACCCAGTTCATTGCAGTAAAAGAATTTAGGGCAGTATTTGAGAGCAGGGCAATTTCCTGTTTGCTTCTGGGACGGTTCAGCAGCACAGGGTTTTCACCAAAACTTACCCTGACACGCATCCTGGAATAATATTTCAGCGTTTTAGTAACAGGATTATACTGGTACGGGTTTAAGATAAGGTTGCCAATTGTAATATCTCTGAGTGAGCCGACACTGGATAAAGAGGCAATACTTTCAGGCTGGAATTTATTTACTGTGTACTCGCTGCCTCTTGTGTAAGTATAGAAAATATTCTCGAAGCTCCTTATATTCGGATTAATAACATTCATGTGAGGGATCGGTGCAAGATTTACACTTTGTTCTTCCTTTACATCAAAATCTATAACCTGAACAGTATTATTTCTATCTGATGGAAGCATCACGGCAAAACTTCTATATCTCAAGTCAGGGCTGCCGGCCTGCTTCATCACATCCTTCTCAAGACCGCTTTGAAATTCATAGGTTGAAAAACGCTCCTGGCCGGCATCAATTTCCCTCTTTACAGAGCCTGCAGGATAATATTCAATTTCTATGTATGATGAATTAGAACTGATGATCTTGTAGTCAGGTTTAACCTCATTAAACAGGAAATCTGAAATATCGGGATTGTTTGTGGTCTTATTTCTTAAATCAGGATTTTTTGAAAGAAAATCAGCATCCTGTGCAAAAACAGTTATTCCTGCACAAAACAAAAAAGCGATCAGGGAATATTTAAGTGCTTTCATTTCTTATAGAATTTTAGAGTTTTAAATAAAAAAACCGAAATTGAAAATAGTTCAATTCGGCTCTATAAAAACTTTACAGAATATATTGCTAAAGGCATCCGTTTTATAAAACCGAAATAAAATCCTCTAACAATTATTCTATAATTTCATCCTCATTATTAGGCAATATATATTTACAAGTAAGAAATGTCAAGACAAAATGTGTCTTTAAAATGCCTGTTTTTGCCGCCAAATTGTAATATTTTAAACACTTAACAACCTCAAACAGGTTTCAAATACAGTATGAGTATCAATATTTTTAATATTTTCATCCCTGGATTGAATTGATACTTTATTGCTTCCAATAACTCCCCATTCACTTGCATTAGTTGGACCAAACAAAGCAATTACAGGAGTTTGGAAACCTGAACATACATGCATTATCCCGGTATCATTTGTAATAAACAAATTCAGCCTTGCAAGAATTGCCATTGTGTCAGCCAGTTCACCTCTTAGTTTGGTATATTCCAGTCCATTTTGTTTATTCAGAAATTCTTCCAAACCTGAAGTATATTTAAAGTCTGAGGGGCCCTCAGAAATGAAGAAATAGGGATTCAGCCTTTCTTTAAGCATTACAGCAAGTTCTGCAAATTTCTCAGCTGGCCAGATGTTATGTTCTTTTCCTGCTCCCGGATGAAATCCGATTACTATCCTGTTTTTATCGGGGAAATTGCTCCGGAAGAACTTCCCGGCAAACTCAAGATTTTCTTCGTAAAGTGATAAGCTGATCGTTTTTTCAAAAGGTGTAATACTCAACTGCCTGATAATATCCAGGTTCCTTTCTATCTGGTGTACTTTGTTGAGTTCCCACAAAAAATCATTTTTAATATTTAAAGTGTACCCTATTCTGTTAAGTTCATAATCTTTTGATCTCACTCCCGCGCGGTACCTGGCTTTTGAATAATATGCTATAAGATGGTTGGTCGCAGAAAAAGAAACCGTTGAAGGAGTAATTGATAAGTCAATTCTTTTATCTCTCAGTTCTTTTACAAGGTTAATAAAATTTTCAAAACCGTTTTCATAATACTTTACCTCGTTTACCGGTGAGTTGTTATCTTTGAATATCTTTTCAAAACTTGTTGATTTTTTTGTCACAAGAATGATATGAGAATCAGGGTAAAAGTTCCTGATGGAGCGCATCATTGGCAGAGTGCACAGCATATCTCCCATTTGATGCCGGACTACCAGAAGAATGTTTTTTACAGAACTATGATCTATTTCAGAAGGGTTAATATCTTTTTCCAGAACAAAGCCTTTTAATATCTTTAATGCTGCATACCCAAAAACTTTTTCAAAATTATTCAAACTGTCAATTCTTAAATTGAAGGGTCTTTCTTTACTTCCCTGAATTCTGCATCCTGAACCTTGTCTAAATTATACGTACGCTTTTGTTTCTCCTGTTCTTTCCGGGAAGCAGTGGTTTTATTATTGAGGAAACTTTTCAGGACTGTTCTCAATATGATGTAAAAAATATAAAGCAATATTGCAATAATAACATAACGCATTATTCGGCAGTCTTTCTAAGTGAAGGATTATAATATTTTATTGCTGAAATATCAGATCTGAATATCTCACTTACAAGATCATCAAAATCTGCGGGGTTGCTGACAAAATCAACCTCTTCGCAATTAACTATCATGACCTTTGAGGACTTGTATCTCGAAAAAAAGTAATTATAAGCATCATTCAGATTTTCAATATACTCTTCGCTTATTTCCTTTTCGATCTCTCTTTGCCGCTTATTGATATTAGTCATCAATCTTTCGACAGATGACTGCAGATAAATGACCAGATCGGGTATAACAACATTTTTATCCAGTCCCTGAACTACATGTTCATATATTTTCAATTCGTCATCGCTCAGGTTAAGGTATGCGAATATTTTATCCTTTTCGAAAACATAATCGCTGATAATGAAGTTCTGAAACAGGTCTTTTTGATGCAGTTCCTGAAGCTGTGTGTACCTTTCCAGCAGAAAGAACATCTGAGTCCTGAATGCATATTCATCCGGGTTCATATAAAACTTCTCTAAGAACGGATTGTCTTCAAAATTCTCAAGTATCAGTTTAGCATTAAGCCTCTCGGCAAGCATGGAAGCAACCGAAGTTTTGCCTGCACCGATGACTCCTTCGACTGCAATGTAGCTTATCTGGCTGTTATTTGAAGAATTTCCGTTCAATTATGACTTTTATATACTTTTACTTTTCCTGTATCTTCTGAGATTCTGGATAATTCTGCAATACTTTTTTTTAATACAGGGTGAATTAATCCCGGTAATATTTCAGCAAGGGGGTTTAAAACAAAATTACGTTCTTGAAGATACCTATGCGGTACTTTCAAATTCCTGTGATCTATGATCTTGTTTCCGTAAAATAACATATCTATATCAATTTCCCGAGCCTGCCATTTATCTCTTTTTAGTCTCCCTGCCTGTTTTTCTGTTTTTTTGATGAATTTAAACAATTCGTCAGCGGATAACTTTGTGAGAAAAACTGCAGCACAATTCAGAAAATTCCTTTGATGTTTGAAACCCCATGGCTCTGTCTCGTAAACCGATGAAAGGGCAAGCAGATCCAGATCTTTGTTTAACGAAAGTATCTTTATGGCAGAATTAATTTTACGCAGCCTGCTGCCTATGTTCGATCCAAAACCCAGTACTACCTTTTCAACCATTATGCAATATTATTATTTTGAGGCTAACCGGGTTTTCGGTATTCGGAATGCTCAACCTCTACATAATCTGTCAAACCTCCAAGCGGAGGTGAAGGTTTCCTGACTTTGACGGTGACTTTCTGCACCACAAAAAAATTATCAATTATCTTCTGCGCAATCCTGTATGCAAGCGCTTCGATAAGAAAAAACTTTTTGCCGGATACAACCTCTGTAATGAACTTATATGCCTGTTCATAATCAAGGGTTTTTTTCAGGACATCCTCTACTTCTGCTGCTGTTACATCACAGGTCAGTTCAACATCAATTTCAAATAAACCGCCGCTCATACGTTCTGCATCCAGCACACCGTGATGAGCATAAAATCTGGCGTTTTGAATCCTGATAATTGTGTAGTTCATAGTTTTATTAATTCACCCTAATGATCCCGCAGGTGAGATGATAATTTTAGATTAATGAATTACTTTATCCAGCGTGTTAAACGGCTTTATTAAGCCAGGTTTATTTTCTCTTCTTTGATGCTGGCTTCTTAGACTTAGGTTTGGAACTCTTGATTGTTTTCTTAACTGAAGGCTTTTTCTTCTTAACAGGTTTCGGTTTTTTCTTACCAGCTGATCTTGTTTTTACTTTTTTAGACTTTAGAGCGTCCAGAGCCTTTTTTACTGTAACACCTATATCAGCAGGCGATTCTGCAACATAAATACCCGCAGCACGCATTGCTTTTATCTTATCCTCAGCAGTTCCTTTTCCTCCGGCAATTATAGCGCCGGCATGCCCCATACGTCTTCCGGGAGGAGCAGTCCTGCCGGCAATAAAGCCGACTACCGGTTTAGTCATATACTTCTTTACATAGGCTGCGCATTCTTCTTCAGCATTACCGCCGATCTCACCAATCATTACTACTGCCTCAGTATTCTTATCTTCATTGAATAACTTCATAGCGTCGGTAAACTGTGTGCCGATTATCGGATCGCCGCCGATACCCAGGCAAGTTGATTGTCCAAGTTCTAATTCTGTTAGCTGTGCAACTGCTTCATAGGTCAATGTACCGCTTCTTGAAATTACCCCGATTTTTCCTTTCAAATGTATGAAGCCGGGCATGATTCCTATTTTGCATTCACCCGGAGTAATAATGCCGGGGCAATTCGGGCCGATCATTCTCACATTTCTTCCGCTTCTGCCCAGATCTTCCAGATAGTTCTTTACCGTAATCATGTCACTTGTCGGGATACCCTCAGTAATAGTAACAATTACGTTAACACCGGAACCTGCCGCTTCGAGAATTGCATCAAGCGCAAATGCAGGAGGCACTAATATTACAGATGCATTAGCTCCAGCTTTTTCAACTGCTTCTTTGCATGTGTTGAATACCGGGACCTTATCATCAAACATCGTGCCGCCTTTACCGGGTGTTACACCAGCGACAACGTTAGTTCCGTATTCTATCATTTGTCTTGTGTGAAATGAACCCTCCGAGCCTGTGATACCCTGCACCATTAATCTTGTATTTTTATTGACTAAAATGCTCATTTATAGCTGCTTTCTATATAATTGTATTAGAATGTTTTGTGTGGTAATACAAATTTACAAAATCTAAACTTATGAAAAAATACCAGATATTTGCTTAAATAACAGAAAAAGGCGGAATTTTATGTCAAAATTTTGCAATTAATATTGGGCATAAAAAAGCCCGGGGTAACGCCGGGCAGGCATGGGCAGCTGATATTTTAAAAATTCTTATTCTATTTCAATCTTCCTTAACAGTATTACCAACAATTACCCATTCACCATTCTTGTTTGCAGCCAGATTATAAGTAACAGTCAGTGTCTTTGTTACTTCAGTATCCTTGCCGTCCTTTTTAATAATGCTCGTCTGCTTCACTTTTGCTACAACACTTGCCTTATCGTCTTTCTGGCTTAATACCTTTGGTTCGTCAACAATTGTAAACTGCTTGGTATTCCTGTAACCTGATTTCAGTTTATCAACCGGGCGGGTAGGAAAGTACTTCTGGGCTTTCTTCATGTTACTGTCGAAATTCCCCTCTTCGTTTATTCCCCGCTGAATGTATTCATAATAATCTTTTACAGTTGATGTGGGGTTCTCAAATTTCTTCGTAATTTCCTTCTGTATTTCTTTCTTTTTTTCTTTCTTCTTCTCTATATCAACCTTCTTTACGGAATCCTTCTGCAGCTGCGTTAAATCTTCTAAAATTTGTTTTACAGTATCGGTTTGAGGATGCGTATTAGTATTATCTACAACACCCATTTTTCTCTCGCGTTCCTCTAGTTCAATTTCTTTCAGCTTTATCCTTGCTTCCCTGTCACTTAGCTCTTTTTCCTTATCTGCCAGGATCTGGAAACTGGTTTTATTGGTATCGGCATTTTCCTTTGAGCAGCCAACTGCAAAGATTAATGCAAATAAGATTACTATATATTTAACGTAGTTAATCATAATTATTAAATTATTGGTTTATATCATATCCTTAACTGTAAATATAGTAGCATATTAAAGGAATTGCAACCTTAAAAAATAATTACTATCGTAACCTATTGAAATTATTGTATTTCGTAGAGTATTTTGTATTGCTGAAAAGCATTAAGCAGAGCTATTGCAATCTCATTCTGACCTTTTTCGCTTGATAGATATTTTTCATCATTTTGATCTGAAAGGTATCCGGTTTCAACCAGGACCGAAGGCATAGAAGCGCCAAGAGTTACCCAGTTCCCCGCCTGGAATGAACCGCGTGACATAAGCTGCGTAAGGTTCAGCATATTGATCTCGATCATTGAAGCAAGATATTCATTGAACCTGGTATAACCGTTTTGTGCAAGAGAGGCAAAGATAAATCTATCCAAAGAATCATTCCCGAACTGGCGGTAAGATAAAATCGTATTTTCATTCATTGTGAATTGAATCGCCTCCGGCATTCTTTCCCTGTTGAGCAGATATATTTCAAAGCCGTTTTTTTCGGTTTCTTCTTTTTTCTTGTGATTGGCATGTATGCTTATAAAAAGCTTAGCTTTATTATCGTTAGCAATTTTTGTCCTCAAATGCAGATCAATTAACTCATCAGTTGTCCTGGAGTAAATTACTCTGATGCCTGGGAATTTTTCTTCAATCAGTTTGCCGAATTTCATAGTAATCGGCAGCACAATGTTCTTCTCCTGAATTCCTGAAAAGTCACTTATTGTGCCCGGGTCCTTTCCTCCATGGCCTGCATCCAATACAATAACATCAAGCTTGTTTTGAGCAATTAACAATGAGCAATTAACAATTAACATAATCAGAATCATAATTACTGATTTGTATAAATTATTGTTCATTGAAAATTGATAATTGTTCATTGTTATCATCTGTAGTTTGTAAATTGTACTGCGAAATCAAGTTCTGCCCCTTTTACAAGCGCTATTGCTTCCTGAAGCAGGTCCTTATCCCTTCCCGAGACCCTTACCTGTTCATCCTGGATAGCTGCCTGTACTTTGATCTTGGAATCTTTAATGATCTTAACAATATGTCTTGCATTATCCTTGCTTATTCCCTGCAGCACTTCAACGGACTGCCTCATCATTGAGCCGGATGCCTGTTCGGCCGGTTTATATTTCATGGATTTAAGGGGGATGTGGCGCTTCACGAATTTATTCTGGAGCATATCAATAACAGCTTTCAGCTTGTAATCATCATCAGCAAGTATTGTTATGGTTTTCTCCTTCTCGCTGTATTCAATAGTGCTTTTGGAGCCTTTAAAATCGTACCTTTGCATTATCTCTTTCCTTGCCTGGTTAACGGCATTATCAATTTCCTGCCAGTCGATTTCCGAAACTATATCAAATGAGTATGTATCTGCCATAATTAATTATTGTTTGTTGTTTGTTCAAAATTACTTTACATTTTCAGAAAAAACTATCACTTTATCTGCCTGATAGCTCAAGAATTGCTTTCCACATATCATCAGTTACAGGCTGAACTGAAAGCCGCGGCTCATTAACCAGCCTCGAATCCTTAAATCTTTTATCAGCTTTTATCTGCCCCAGGGTAACCGGGTTCTTGAGCTTCCTCTTCGGCTTGATCTCAAACACGTACAATCTTGGGTTACCTGCTTTGGGGTCAACATACGGGTCACTGATAATTTCTGCAATCCCAACAACCTGCTTTTCATCGCCCGTATGATAGATGAATGCAGTATCACCCTTTTTCGCGGATTTGATCTGGGACACTCCGCCCGGACTTGTAACGCCATCCCAAACTGCTTTTTTATCACGCTCTAAATCAGCGTATGAATAAACCGTGGGTTCTGTTTTTAATAGAAAATTTGCCATAATTTGATATTTACCATTTGTTATTTATTATTTGCGGCTTATCCGATCCTCAAGTTCGCATATTTTAAAATAATATTTTTAATACCAACCTTATCAAAATGAATTGAGGCTTTTTTCCCTTCGCCCCTGCCGGTAACATCAATTACTTTCCCTTTTCCGAAATTGTTATGATATACTGTGCTTCCTTTTTTTACACCAACATCTTCCCTGAAAATCTCATTTAAAACATCATCTGAGCCTTTATCTTTATAATATTCATAGCGTATGGAGCTTCCTTCTTCCTGGTAACTCCTCCGACCGGGCCTTGATGCAGTATGGTTTTTATTGTATTCCAGCTTAGTAGAATCTATTTCGTTCAGAAAACGTGATTTTAATTGGTAGCTTACGCTGCCAAACCGGTACCGCTGAAGTGAATATGTCATATACAGCTTCTGCATGGCTCGTGTAATGGCCACATAAAACAAACGGCGTTCTTCTTCCATTTCTTCCTGCTCAAGCATAGAGCTCGAAAGCGGAAATATGCCGTCTTCAAGGCCGGTAATGAATACAACCGGGTATTCCAGTCCTTTGGATGAGTGTGTTGTCATAAGAGTAACCGCGTTTTTCTGGTCATCGTACTTATCAATATCGGTAACAAGGCTTACTTCCTGAAGGAAGCCCTCCAGTGTTGCGCCTTCAGTATTATCAGTATATTCAGAAATACCTGAGAGCAGTTCCTGCACATTATACATCCTGTCCATGGATTCTTCCGTACCTTCATTTCTCAGCTCACGCAGTATCCCGATCTCGTCCACAACGCTCCTTGCAAGCTCGCTTGGAGAAAACTCTTCTTTCACTTCATTATATTTCTTAATGAGAGCCGCAACCCGAAGCAACTCAGCTTCGATCCTTGACTGCCTTTTTTGCTGCCCGTCTCTTTCATCCAGCATTGCAAGCAGGACCTCTGCAATTGATTTTGCAATTTCCTTTGCAGCACGCTTCAATTTCTCAATAGTCTGCTCGCCGACTCCTTCCCTGAGCTTAAGTATCCTCGTCATAGCCTCATCATCTCTTGGATTTACGAGCACCTTTAAATAAGCAAGAACATCTTTGATCTCTTTACGCTGGTAAAACTTTACACCACCAACTATTATATAGGGAATTGAATTCATTCTCAGTGCATCTTCAATTACACGTGATTGGGAATTGGTGCGGTATAATATTACAAAGTCCTTGAAGTTTAGTTTTCTGTTCTGTATTTCATGCATTATCCATTTCACAACCATCAAACCTTCATCCCTGTCGCTCAAAACTTCCGTAAGCGTAACTTTATCGCCTTCAATATTATCTGTAAACAGAGTCTTCTTGATCTGGCGTTTATTGTTTTTTATGACTTCATCAGCAAGAGAAAGTATATTTTTGGTAGAACGGTAATTCTGTTCAAGCTTAAAAACATTACATTCATTGAAATCCGATTCGAATTTCAGGATATTTTCGATCTCAGCTCCCCGCCAGCGGTAGATACTCTGCGCATCATCTCCTACCACAGAAATGTTTCCGTGTCCGCGGGCAAGCATTGTCACAATTACATACTGTGCCTTATTGGTATCCTGGTATTCATCAACAAGTATGAATTTGAAACGCTGCTGGTATTTTGCAAGTATATCAGGGTTCCGCTGAAAAAGAAGGATTGGGTTTATCAATAGATCGTCAAAATCCATTGCGTTATTTTTCAGCAACCGGTTCTGGTATTCTCTGTAAACCGGTGCAACAATCTTTTCAAACGGGTTAGTCAAAGTAACAAAATCATCAGGCAGTACCAGTTTATTTTTCAATCCCTTTATGTAACCGGTAATCGCTTTAGGCTTCGGATTATCAGTAGCAAAACCAAGATCTTTCATGACAGACTCAACCAGCCGTTCGCTGTCATCATCATCATAAATTGTGAAATTCCGGTCAAAGCCAATATATTGAGCTTCAATTCTGAGTATCCTTGCAAATATCGAATGAAAAGTTCCCATCCAGATACTTTCGGCTGAGGGACCGACAAGCTTATGGATCCTTTGCTTCATTTCATTTGCTGCTTTGTTCGTAAAGGTAAGCGCCAGCATTTCGAAAGGATTAATGCCTGACTCAATTAAAAAAGCAATTTTATAAGTTAGCACCCTGGTTTTACCGCTGCCGGCTCCGGCAACGATCATGCAGGGTCCTTCGATCTGCTCAACAGCTTTCCTTTGCTCTATGTTAAGCTCTCTGGCTAAATCCAACAAAATCTCCCGTGTATTATTTCTTTCCGCTTGTGCCTGAGGCAGGCAATTTTTCCGGAAATACTGAAAAGTTTAACAAAAATAACTTTAATATGGGCTTAAATCAATTGAAATGATAATTTCACAGGTTTATTATCACAATATTTAAATGATCAGAGAGCCGGGAAATAAAAAATCTTTCAAAAATCATTCCAGTTACACTTTTAAATGACATAAATCATTGAATTCCACTATTATTATTCATAATTTTGATACGTCAGTTTTTGTCTCTAAAACTCATGTTTTTTTATGACCAAACCTCTATATTTGCCTGTTTTCACGATAATATCAAAGAAAATTTGCATATCCTCCGGGTTAGTGTTTGATCAGTACTTAATTTAAGGAGTAATTTAACCGATGAATGATTTAATTCTGAATTTTGGCTTCACTTTTGAGGATCTATTCAATTCCACAAAGCTGGGAGAATTGACTGAAAAGTTTTACGATTTTTACAGGGAGACCGACACCATCTCTTTCGAAAAATTCAAAAAGTACAGCGATGCAAAAGGTGCGGGATATGATGAACTGGAAATATCCGGCATAATTATTGAATCCGGCAGAGTACTGGATAAATTCATAATCGGGCTATTTGGTATTTCAAAAGAAGCTGAGGATCTGAAAGAAGAGAATGAAACCGAAAGGGAGATTCTAAAAGTAAGAAGTGACTTTATGATCAAGCGGGTACTGAAGAAGTATAAACCTGCTGACCTGGAAGCAATGGATTTTGAAGACCTTGATTTCAAAATCACCATTATTAAAAAAACACTTTATTCACATTTTGACTGGATAGGAGACGAAGAGAAGTCAACGGCATTTATGATACGTGATCTTGCAGAACAGGAAAACAATTACAAGAACTTCCTGGAAGTAATGCCCAGTGGTTTTGTTTTTGATGAAGAAGCAGGCCTGAAATCCACGGTAGCATTTACAGCTTTGAAAGGAAGCAAAAGAGGGCAGCAATTTGTTGAGAACTTAGAAGTAAAAGAATATAAAAATAAGGAAGCATCTGAAGAACAAAAGATTATCTATGAATACCTGAAGAACATAGTTGAGATAGTCCAAAAATGGTGTTTTGCAAGGATGCATGACCATGTCCAGAAGCTTGTTATCAGGGATTGGGTACTGTATAAACAGCCATTGAATGTTGATTTCAGTGATCTTGTATTAAATAAAATGGAGGTTCCCGATAAACCCGGCAAAATATACGGCGAAGAAGATACTTTAAGAAGGCGCGATGGTTTTAAACTAACCGATAACAGGTACGATAACCGCCAGGTTATGAGCGAGGTTGAATACTGTGTATTCTGCCACGAAAGAAAAAAAGATTCGTGTTCAAAAGGGCTTAGGGATAAAGACGGGACAGCAAAGCGAAATCCGATCGGAATTCCTTTAAACGGATGCCCGCTTTGTGAAAAGATCTCGGAGATGCATTACCTCAAATACGAAGGAAGATCTATAGGCGCTTTAAGTTTGATTATGATCGATAACCCTATGTGCCCCGGTACAGGGCACAGGATCTGCAATGACTGCATGAAAGCATGCATTTACCAGAAGCAGGAACCCGTGAATATACCGCAGATAGAAACAAGAGCTTTGACAGAAGTTTTAAATCTGCCATGGGGTTTTGAGATATACTCCCTGCTCACAAGGTGGAATCCTGTAAATGTACTCAGACCGTACGGACTGCCCTATAACGGCAAAAATGTTATGGTTGTTGGTATGGGTCCGGCCGGTTATACACTTTCACAATACCTGCTCAATGAAGGTTACGGTGTTGTCGGGATAGACGGACTAAAGATAGAACATGTTCATAAAGATGTAACAGGCGGAATTGATGAGAACGGAGAATATGTCTATCCGAAACCGGTATATGATTATAATACTCTGACGGAAGAGCTTGATAAGAGAATATTTCTAGGTTTTGGCGGGGTATCTGAATACGGGATCACAGTCAGGTGGGATAAAAACTTCCTGAAAGTTGTATATTTAACTCTTGCAAGAAGGAAACACTTCAAGGTATATGACGGAATTCGTTTTGGCGGAACAATTGAAATTGATGATGTCTGGAATTTAGGATTTGATCACATTGCTATAACAACAGGAGCGGGAAAACCGACAATTGTAAAAATTAAAAATAATCTGATACGCGGAATCCGCAAAGCATCTGATTTTCTCATGTCTTTGCAGCTTACAGGGGCAGCCAAAAAAGACTCGATGGCTAACCTAATGCTTCAGCTCCCGGCAATTGTAATCGGCGGCGGTTTAACGGCTATAGATACAACAACCGAGGCGTTTGCATATTATCCCGTACAGGTTGAAAAATTCCTTGAGCGGTATGAAGTCTCTGTAAGGGAGTTTGGAGAAGAGGCAATACTGGCTATGTACGATGACGAGGAAAAGGGAATTGCCAAAACATTTCTTGAGCACGGAAGAAAGATAAGGGCTGAGAGAAAAAGAGCATCAGAAGCAGGAGAAGAGCCGGATTTTATACCATATGTAAGGAAATGGGGCGGTGTTACCCTGTGTTACAGGAAAAGTATTGCTGACTCCCCTGCTTACCGTTTGAATCATGAGGAAATTATCAAATCTCTTGAAGAAGGAATTTACTATTGGGAGAAACTGAGTCCTGAGGAAGCAATTCCTGATGAAAATGGCGCAGTTAAAGAAATGGTATTTCAGAGGCAGAGGAAAACTGATGACGGAAGATATATTGATCTCGGGGAAACTGTAAGGCTCCCCGCTAAAACAGTTATTGTTGCAGCCGGAACCTCGCCGAACGTAATTTATGAGCGTGAGCATCCTGACACATTTCAGCTTGATGAAAGAGATCAATTTTTCCAGACTTACAGGCTGGGGGAAGATAAAAAGCTTGTTAAAGCTGAAAAGAATGAAACCGGTTTCTTTACATCGTATAACAAAAATGGTAAATTTGTAACCGTGTATGGTGATAATCATCCGCGATATGCAGGTAATGTTGTTAAAGCCATGGCATCTGCAAGAGATGGTTATAAAGAACTGATAAAAATATTTGATAAAGATACCTTCGAAAAACCGGGAATTCACCTGGAAGATAAGTATGCTAAACTGGTTCAGACACTTGATCATGAACTGCTTGGCATTGTTGAAGAAGTAAATATACTGACTCCAACAATAGTTGAAGTTGTTGTAAAAGCTCCGTTACAGGCAAAGAAATTTCACCCGGGGCAATTTTACAGGCTGCAGAATTATGAAACGATCGCCCGCTCAGTTGCAGGCTCCAAAATGATGATGGAAGGAATTGCATTAACAGGGGCATGGGTTGATGTTGAAAAAGGACTGCTTGGGCTTATAATACTTGAAATGTGGGGAAGCTCAAGGTTATGCCGATATTTGAAAAAAGGGGAACATGTTGTTGTTATGGGTCCCACGGGCACGCCAACAGAAATACCGGAGGGTGAAACCGTACTGCTTGCAGGCGGCGGACTCGGAAATGCTGTGCTCTTTTCCGTAGCAAAGGCCTTGAAAGATAACGGCAACAAAGTAATTTATTTTGCAGGTTACCGTAACACGATTGACCTCTTTAAACAGGATGAAGTTGAAGAAGGAACACACCAGGTAATATGGTCGAATGATTTTGGAGATACGATAAAACCCAGAAGGCCGCAGGATAGATCTATAACTGCCAATATTGTGCAGTCAATGATGGCATATGCGGAAGGAAAGATGGAAACTGACGGGGCGAAACCAATGTTTGACCTGAAAAATGTTGACAGGATCATAGCCATCGGCAGCGATAGAATGATGCGGGCAATTCAGGAAGCAAGGTTCGGCGTTCTTCAGCAGTACCTTAAGCCTGATCATGTTGCTATTGCAAGTATTAACTCACCGATGCAGTGCATGATGAAGGAAGTCTGCGCGCAGTGCCTGCAAAGGCACGTTGACCCGGTTACCGGCAAGGAATCATTTGTATTCACCTGCTTTAACCAGGATCAGAATATGAATACTGTTGATTTCAAGAATCTGAATTCAAGGCTTAAGAACAATACTGTAGTTGAAAAACTGACCAAATTCTGGTTCGATCACCTGTTCAAACAGGCAGAAAGAGAATTACCGGTTTAGATCATATTTACTTTTAAGATTCGAAATTCCAAACCTGACAAACAAATAACACTGATTGTCAGGTTTTTCATTTTAGTAAACCCCTCAAATAAAAAACATAGTAATTCCTTACTTTTATAATTAATTTTGCAGTCAACAATTTAATAAGTCAGAAAATGAATAAAGACCTTCGTTCAATCCAGGCTCCACTTAAAGAAAAATATAAGGCTAACCCTTCTTCGGCAGTAATTACCCTTCATGCAGAAGGTTTGCTTGGTGAGGGAGTAACCTGTAATGTAGAAACGGGAAGAAAAATTGCAGCAGTTGCCGGACTTCACCCCGCAACAGGCGGCACGGGTATGGAGCTGTGCTCAGGGGATATGCTTCTTGAGGCGCTTGTTGCCTGCGCGGGAGTTACAATGAAAGCTGTCGCTTCGGCAATTGGAGTGGAGATCAGAGAAGGAAAGATAAAAGCTGAGGGTGATCTTGATTTCAGGGGAACACTTGCAGTATCAAAGGAAGCTATGGTTGGATTTAAAAATATCAGATTGAATTACGAACTGGATTCAGATGCAACTGAGGAACAATTGCAAAGTTTGTTAAAGCTGACGGAAAGATATTGTGTTGTGTACCAGACCTTGAAGACATCGCCGGAAATGAGTGTTAGTTTTTCACTTATAAAATGAATATTAATAAAGATGAGGATGTTTAAGTTATATAGAAATTTAGATTCGTGGCGTCGGGTATCCACCCGACGCGTGTCAGGTAAATACCTGACACCACATATCCCGTTTTTTATAATCTCTCAAACTTTGCTGTAAAATGCCTTAAGAACTCCGGTTCTTCTGTAATTCTAAGCCCTTTTACTTTTTCTTTTCCTTCAAGGATCAATTCAAATACTTCAATAACATATTCAATATGACTTTGCGTATAAACACGTCGTGGGATAGCAAGCCTTACAAGTTCATTTGGAGCAGGTATAAGTTTGCCGCTATCATCATATTTGCCAAACATAACTGAACCTATTTCAACCGAGCGTATTCCGCCCTTTAAGTAAAGTTCACATACCAGCGCCTGGCCGGGGTATTCATTCACCGGTATCTGCGGGTAGAATGCTTTTGCATCTATATATACTGCATGTCCGCCAATTGGATAAATAAGCGGAATTCCCATTTTGTATAATTTCTCGCCAAGGTATGCCGTGCTTCGTATTCTGTACTTCAGATAGTCAGGTTCAAATACTTCCTGCAGGCCTACTGCCATTGCTTCCATGCTTCTGCCTGAGAGCCCCCCATATGTTGCAAACCCTTCGGTAATTATCAACAGGTTCGTACATGCATCAGAAAGCGCTTTATCTTTTACAGCAAGAAAGCCGCCCATATTTACAAGTCCGTCTTTCTTGGCGCTCATTACACAGCCATCGGCAAGTGAAAACATTTCCTGTGCGATTTGCTTATAGGTTTTGTTTTCGTAACCTGCTTCGCGGTGATTTATGAAATATGCGTTCTCAGCAATTCTGCAGCAATCAAGAAAATAATTTACTTTATATTTATTGCAGATAGTTTTTATATCTTTAGCATTTGCCATGCTGACGGGCTGTCCCCCGCCGCTGTTATTTGTGACTGTCAGTATAACTCCGCCGATATTTTCAGGTCCGTGTCTTTTGATAAGCCTTTCAAGCTCATTAACATCCATGTTTCCCTTGAACGGAAGGTCAAGCATCGGGTGATTTGATTCTTCGACCGGGATATCAATTGCTTCAGCACCTGAAAATTCTATATTAGCTCTTGTAGTATCAAAGTGTGTATTGCTGATGAACACTTTTCCTTTTCCACCAAGGTAGCCGTATAGTATTCTCTCGGCAGCCCTGCCCTGGTGAGTTGGCAATATGTGTTCATAACCTGTCAGGTCTTTTATAACTGCTTCCATTTTTAACCAGCTTCTGGAGCCCGCATAAGCTTCATCGGCTTCCATCATCGCAGCCCATTGTTTTGAGCTCATTGCAGAAGTCCCGCTATCAGTTAGAAAATCGATAAGCACATGCTCTGATTTAAGCATAAACGGATTATAATGTGCTTCGCGCAGGTACACCTTCCGGTTTTCTTCTGTTGTTACGCTTATCGGCTCTACTTCTTTGATCCTGAATGGTTCTATTATTGTCTTAAAAGGCATATTATTAGTATTTTATTCAGATACAAATTTATGGAAAATTACCGTATTAATTTATGATATATGTCATAAGGAGAATTGCAGAAAAAATGGGGAAAACAGTAATTATATCAAACCGCACTCTCTCATTAGCCTAACACTAATTTCATGCCCCCCGGTAAATATATGTGAACTTGTTTTGATACCGGAATTTGTAAGTATTTCAGCCTGCTTTTTTGGAAAAGAGGAGTCATAATACGGATCGTTTGATGCAAATACCTGGTGAATTTCCGCTTGTTTGAAATTCTCAGATACGGAATAGTCAACATCATGCGCAATACTTCCGCACCAGAATACAGCCTTATCGATTTTCGCTTTCCCGAGTGCGATCCATCTGGAAAGTGTTGCCGAACCCTGTGAAAACCCAAGTGCATTGATCTTTAAATTATACTGCTTTGCTTTGGGTTCGATTATTTCAAAAAACAATTTATCCAGGTAGTTAACATAATCTTTAATATCATTATCACGGTCTTCTTTAGTCATCCATGAAGCTCCGACATCACCGCTATCACCTTTAACATAAAAGCGCATTAATCCTTCAGGTGCAATGAGAAAGCTTCCTGCTTCTGACATTTCTTCAAATGTCTTAATGAAATCTCCTGCAAGCTGCCTGTGGCCGTGGATAAATATCCAGATATCTTTTGTGCTGCTGTTTAAATCCCCGATAGTGAAGTACCTTGCAGTACGGGTAGTTGTAATGTGGTTTTCAGTCGGCATCTTTACCAAAAAAGAAAGCTAAAATAAATTTAATAACGGCATAAATGAATATCAGCAAAAATACTGCAGCAACTATGTATATAATATATTCAAACATTTATTATATTTTAATAAATCATTTCGCCGGTAATATTTTCCCTGATACATTTCCAAACCCGATCCTGTAACCCTCGCCCTGGCAGTAACCGCTTATTTCAAGCGTATCGCCGTCTTCAAGGAATTTTCTTTCTTCCCCGCTAGGAAGCTTTAAAGGATTTTCTCCGCGCCAGGTGAGCTCAAGCATCGAGCCGTATGAATCTTTATCCGGACCGCTGATAGTACCGGAGGCCATCATATCACCTGTTATGGTATTGCAGCCGTTAACGGTATGGTGCGCAAGCTGCTGGCAGATATTCCAGTACAGGTATTTATAATTACTCCTTGATATGGTAAACATTTCCTTTTGCTTCAAGGTTCTTATTCCAACTTCAAGATTAATATCATACGCCCAATTCCCTTTTGACCTCAGGTACGGAAGCGGTTCGGGTTCCTGTTTCGGTCCGCTTACCCTGAATGGTTCAAGAGCTTCCATGGTAACGACCCATGGCGAAATTGATGTTGCAAAATTTTTTGCAAGGAATGGTCCAAGTGGCTGGTATTCCCATGTCTGTATATCCCTTGCACTCCAGTCGTTAACCAGTACCATCCCGAAAATATGGTTATAAGTGTCTTCAACTGCAATAGGTTCTCCAAGCAAATTTCCCTGCCCTACAAAAAATCCCGTTTCAAGTTCAAAATCAAGGAGTTTAGTCGGACCAAATATAGGTGTCTCTGCATTTGCAGGTTTTGTCTGCCCTTTTGGCCGGGTAATTTCCGTTCCGCTTACTACAATAGAGCTGGCTCTTCCGTGGTACGCAATCGGAATGTGAAGCCAGTTTGGCATGAGTGCGTTTTCTTTACCACGGAACATTATGCCTACATTTGTTGCATGTTCTCTGGATGAATAAAAATCCGTATAGTTGCCAATATCAACCGGCATACACATTTCCACATCCTTCATTGGTATCAGAGAGATCTTTTTCAGGTCTTCGTCATCCCGCAGTATAGGGTTTTCGTCACTCAAAGCCATTTGCAATAATGTTCTCACCTGTTTCCACGTTTCTCTGCCCTTTTGCATAAACTTATTCAGGCTCGGTGTTTCAAAAATTATTTCTTTTCCGAGGTTTGTATTACTGAAAAAACCTTTTTCTTCGAGCATTGAAAGGTCAAGCACATATTCGCCAATTGCAACACCGCAAACGGGATCATTGCCGACTTTCAGTTTAAATACTCCGTATGGCAGGTTCTGTATCGGGAAGTGTGAATCCGGTTTTACTTCAATAAATGATTTCATCTATAATAATTCCAGTGTTTTAAGATCTTCAATTGGTTCATCAAAGCTGCAGCTTCCGTAAGAGATCATGAATTTTTCGCGGGCTTCCTTTATTTCCGAAATTGGCACCGCTGTACCATTCCATTCAAACCCTTCTTCACCAAAAATAAATTCATATGGGTCTTCTTCATCAAGTACTTCAAGCAATTCCGATTCATCAAAACCATCTGTGTAAGCAAGTATCCCCGCTCCGAAAACATTCAGGAAGCCATGCATATTTGAAGAGACCTCACTATTGTAGTGCCTTATCGGGTGATGAAGCCCCGCCGTGCATTTCATCGGCACCTCGAATTCACAGCATGTCATTATAGTGAACGCAATTTGTTCAGCGGCCGGAAATGCTGAAGCTTCTGTACCACCCGTCCTGAGCTTAAAACCGCACCCATTACCAAGTCCGGCTATAGATTCCACAACCCTGAGAATTACAGCTTCATGTTCTTCTTTTAAAGATGCTTCAAAATAAACCGGAATATTCTTCCTGAGTGCCTTTTCAAGAGAGTCCGATACTTCATTCATGAGCTTAATTAAATCATCACCGCTGCCAGGCTTAACAATTTCATTCGGAAGCTTTACCTCAAAAGCATCTATGCTTACAAGCTGACCATGGTTCTCAATAAAATCCGAAATATTCTTAATATCTTTTTCAAGTGACTCTTTGAATTTTTCGGCAGTATCACCGCCCGAACCTAACACTGAAAATAAGACCTGCCCTTCGATCTTCATATCTTTCATTAAGTCTGTGAGCTCTTCAAGTCTGCTTGCAGGGATTATGAATTTATTCAGCATCCACTTCATTTCTCCCTGCCGGTAAAACAGGTAATTATGAAATGCCTGTCCAAGCCCCAAGCTTTCAGGCGGGAATAGCCCGGCGTAATCAATGATATTACCTGCAAAAATCTTAAGGCTAATTACCGGTTTTGTATGATTTGAAGTCATTTACTCAATAAAATTAGAAATCAGTTATTTATTTTCGAATTGTAAGAAAATATCGACAATAATAACCAATATTATAGTTAAATGAAATTGAGAAAGATGCTGATTTGATCATCATCTAAAACCTGTAGGACATGGGGGATTGCGAAATTGATTCATAGTGTTAATATGAAGAAATAAATATTTAATTGTTATATTTGAATTAATTTGAAATTTCTTCACGAAATTTTTCATCATAAGTCATGTATTCATATGAAACGGTAACTGAAGCGCTGAATGATCTTAAAATGCGGGGATTCACCGCAGACTTTAATATTCAAAGTAACGCAATTGAATGCCGAGAGCTGAATCTACAGCTCCACCCTGCAGATTTTGAAATTGTTGAGTTTTACCGATTCGAAGGTGATTCAAACCCCGGGGATGAAGAAGTTGTTTATGCAATTGAGTCAAAGGAGGGATTAAAGGGCGTGCTGGTTGATGCATTTGGAATCTATTCAGATGAACTTTCTTCAGAAATTCTTGATAAACTGAGAATTGGAAGATAACTCAATTAACCCGGAAAATAAATGTGCTAGCTGCGGCAAAATTCTCTATGGTAAATACTGCAGCCAATGCGGAGAAAAAATTACGGACCCCAAAGATCTTTCATTATTTAAGTTCATTTCTCAGACACTTGATATTTTCTCCAATTTCGATTCAAAATTCTTCAGAAGTTTTTGGTATCTCGTTTCCAGGCCCGGGTTTCTGACACTTGAATACTTATCCGGCAGAAGAATAAACTACAGGAAACCGCTTCAATTCTTTCTGATTATCAATATTCTGTACTTCTTTATTCAGCCATTTACAATTCTGAATGTATTTAACACTAACCTGGATTCACACCGGAACGAGCAGATGTACAGTAAAATTGCCGGGCAAATGGTCAGTGAAAAAATCTCCATAGAGAACATTTCACTTCAGGATTACGGAGCCAAATTCAACTCCACCATCGAAAAACTGTCAAGATCTCTTATATTAGTAAATATACCGATTTATGCTTTGATAGTGTTTGCCCTTAGTTTCAGGAAAAGAAAATATTTCGGCGAGAGCTTAATATTCTCAATACATATTTATTCATTTATTCTGATAATCACCTCCCTGATCCTTTTTATAGTCCGGCTGCTCGATCCGGCTGTTCTTTTAAATGATTCAATTATGACAGCCGTCATCTTCGCTGTTCTTTCCTGTTATCTTTATATAGCATCCGGGAGAGTTTTTGCCTTTCGAGGCATCAACCTGATCATCAAAAGCATTATTTTTACGGCAGCTTTTTTCTTCGTACTGGCAATATACAGGATGATCTTATTTTTAGTAACATTCTATTCTACTTAACTTGAAAATACAAAAAATTTCTGTTCAGGATGCACGTTATCTTGCCCTTTACAATCAGTTATTGACGGCTGATAATAAATTCAAAACCCGGCAGGATGTTCTGAGCATTATCGAAAAACTGGGCTATATTCAGATAGACACTATCTCAATTATAGAACGGGCACACAAGCATGTATTGTGGACAAGATTCCCGGACTTCAAAAACGAAATGCTTGATGATCTCATAGATAAAGAAAAGAAGATCTTTGAGTTTTGGGATCACTCTGCAGCATATTTGCCGATGAAGTACTTCAGGTTTTCAATGAACAGAAAAATAAGATATGCCAAAAAATACAGGGAGTGGGCGGTAAAAAACAAAAAGATCATAAAATATGTAAAAGATAAGATTCATAGCGAAGGGCCAAAACAATCACGTGATTTTGAACATCCGGCCAAACGGGGTATTTGGTGGGACTGGAAACCGACTAAAGATGCGCTGGAATATTTATTCCACACTGGAGAGCTTATGGTAAAAGCAAGAAAAGGATTTCAGAAAGTGTATGATCTGACTGAAAGAATACTTCCGGTAAGTACAGATACAAGTACTCCCTCTCCTGAAGAACTCTCTGAGCATTTGATACTCAAATCAATTAATGCCGGGGGAATTGTTTCAATTTCTGAAATGACTTATCTTCGCCATCACGATCCAAAAGCTACATCTTCAGTAATAAACATGATGACAGAGAAGAAAGAAATAATCCCGGTAAAAATTCATAGGGCAAAAGAAGAATATTTTACAACCCCAAACATACTTAAACAACTTAACAACAAGCAACCGGAGAAACAGATCCACATTCTTTCTCCGTTTGATAATCTTGTTATACAGAGGAAAAGACTTAAAAATCTGTTTGGTTTTGATTATGTGATCGAGTGTTATCTGCCTTCACATAAAAGGAAATTCGGTTACTTCTGCCTTCCTTTGCTCTATGGTGATGAATTTATCGGAAGGCTTGACGCTAAAGCAGACCGGAAAACAGGCAAGTTCAGAATTATTAATATTTTTTGGGAAAGCAGCATGAATAAAAAAAAGCGCCTCATACTTTACAGCTTAATTGAAAAGAAACTCCTTCAGCTTGCAAAATTTTCGGGTTGCAGCGAAATTTATATACCGGAAAACACATATTGAAATCACAGATTATGCATATAATCCTTTTTCACCATATTTCAGGTTTTTTACATTAAAATACCATATAGTTACATAATTTTACAGCAAATTGGGCAACCCTGTATTATCTTTGTGTGTTGTTATCTTATGTTAAGAAGTATTTAAATTCTATATTCAGAATATGGGAAAATCATTCAGAAGTTCGGCTCTCAAAACGGTATTTGTATTGATCCTGACCGGATTGACCGGATTAATTTCCGGAGATCTGAAAGCACAGGAGAAAACCGGAAGCATTACCGGTTCTGTAGTTGATAAAACTACCGGCATTGCGATAGAGGGAGCTGATGTATCAATTCACAGGGTAAGGGATTCATCATTTGTAAAAGGAGGAAATACTGATGCATCCGGAAAATTTACACTGAGAGATGTTCCGTTCGGAAGATACTATTTAAAAGCAAACCTGGTTGGTTACAACCTGAGTGTAGTAAGCGGAGTAAATGTCAATCCAAACAGCTTAAATGTAACATTGGATCCCATAAAACTTTCAAACAGCACAACAACAACCGGTGAGATCTTGGTTGAAGGAGAGAAAAACCTGATAGAATTCCGGCCAGATAAGAAAGTGTTCAATGTTTCTAAAAATATGACAAGCCAGGGCGGAATGCTTATCGACCTGCTTAAGGAAATACCTTCAGTTACTGTTGACCAGGATAATAATGTAAGTTTAAGAGGCGGTGAAGGTGTCAAGATCATGATAGACGGAAGGCCGTTCGGGCTGGAAGGCCAGTCAAGAACAGCAATTCTCGAGCAAACTCCGGCAAGTGAGGTCGAAAGCATTGAACTCATTACGAATCCTTCTGCAAAGTACGAAGCAGAAGGCTCGACAGGGATCATAAATATCATTATGAAGAAAAGTATCAATCAGGGCTTTGGATATAACGGTTCAGTGGGATTAAATCTGGGAACAGGTGATAAATACAACGGGCAATTCAACCTGACACTTAAGAACGAAAAGATGAATGTTTACGGAAATTACAGCTATAACATGCGGAACAATAAGGGCTCAGGTTACAGTGACCGAATATATTACAATAATACTCAATTAAGTGCCCTTAATGAAAGCAACACAAGCGACGGAAGAGGCAAATCTCATAATTTGAAGCTGGGGTTTGATTACTTTATTGACCGTCAGAATACCCTGGGGCTTATATTTAATTACAGGAATAATGACCGCGGACGGACCAATACCGGCCAGTATAATGAATTTGATCTTAATAATTCTCTTATATCCGATTATTATTCCACAACCGTGAGTGATGATAAGGGAAAAAGTTACGATCTGAATGCAAATTATACAATGCGATTCAAGGATCCAAAACAGGTATTGACTGCAGATATATCATATTCAAGTGATCGTGACGATGAATTGAATAATTCCTCAAGTATTTATATTATTCCCCTTAATTCCACCCCTCCTCTCAGGAATGAATATTCAAATGAAAAGAATGATGCATTTTCAGGGCAAACCGATTATGTGCATCCGCTGAGCAAAGATTCTAAGATAGAAGCCGGCTATAGAATTACATACAAGAACAGAGAAGATGATTACAGAGTTGAAAACTTTGATTATACTTCCGGTCTTTTTGTAACGGACCTGAACCAGTCGAATAATTTCGTTTATAAAGAGATGATAAACGGACTCTACGGCATATACACAAATAAGATAGGAAATTTCGGTTTTTCGCTCGGCACAAGGGTAGAGCAGACATATGTCAGAGGAGCTCTTTACATTACCGGACAGTCATTTGACAAGAATTACATTGACATCTTTCCAAGCGTAAGCCTTTCGCAAAAGATAACCCAGACCGGCGAGATCCAGTTGAGTTATTCCCGAAGAATAAACCGTCCAAGAATGGGTCAGTTGAATCCGTTCAGATCAACATCATTTGGGAGCACGAACAATTATTCTGAAGGTAATCCTACACTGAATCCGGAGTTTACCGATTCATACGAATTCAGTTTTATACAGTTCCTGCCGTGGGCAACAATAACACCAAGTATATTTTACAGGTATACAAAGGATGAGATCTCCAGAACGCGGACTTTAATAGACAGTGTATCTACATTAACAAGTTTTGTAAACAATAACAGCTCAAAGTCATATGGCGGTGAAATGATCCTGAACCTGATGCCGGCAAAATTTATAAACATTAATGGTACATTCAGTTATTACCGAAGCGAGGTTGATGCGACAAACCTGGAACCGGGACTGACAAATAAGGCTGATTCCTGGATGGCAAGGGCAATGGGCACATTTATACTTCCTGCTGACTTTAATTTACAGATGTCCTACTTTTATTCCGGAAGAAGAGTTACAGCACAGGGAACATTTGAGCCGATGCAGAGTTTTGATATGGCAGTAAAGAAAGATCTCTTCGATAAGAAATTAAGTTTGACTTTAAGGGTAAGCGACCTTTTTGACCAGTTGAAATTCAAATATAATCTCAACGATGTTGATTTCAGTGAAAATTCAGAACGCAGCCGCGACTCCAGAACACTGTTTCTGAATATCACATATAATTTCGGGCAGCAGGATAAAAAACAGGACCGGAGAAAAAAAGGAAATAATAATAATAACGAACCCGAAAATGAAGACGGCTTTGGTTTTTAAGCAAAATGATGGTCTATTTATCATAAATTTAGCATATTTAGGCTCTTTTAGGGGAAAAATGTGATTCAAATCATTTTTCCTGGCGCAAATTCTTCGTAATTTGCATAGTAATCAAAAAAGAAAATCGATTACTTTTAAGGAGAATCAGCTTATGACTTTATTAGAACTTTGTTATAATAAGCCTGATCGAATACTGCTCGATTCCACGACTTGCCTTGTAAGGGCACACTTACCTCACTATAAACAATTAAGCGGAGAAGTTATACGTTTCAGGCTGTTAAAGCTTTTCCAGGCGCTTGTCAAAAGCATTGAAGTAAATTCATGTGATGCGATGGTTACATTTATGGATAAAGTTTCCGATGAAAGATTTGAGGTAGGTTTTGAGCTGAATGAAGTACAAACAGCTATTAACATACTTGAGGAAAGTCTGTGGAAAATGATATCTGAATTCGTTGATGATGATAAGAAGACTAATGCAATGAAACAGGTATCATGTCTGCTGGGCAAAGCAAAAGAAGAGCTTGCCAATGAATACGCCATGTTAAGCAAGGAATATGTTTCTTCCTGAAGTTTCAGGCAGTATTTAAATTGGCAGTAAAGAGATCACAAGTTACAAACCGGGAAGGCTGTTAATAATTGGTTAACAGCCTTTTTAACTGTTACAGAAAATTTAAAGCAGGCAAGGAAAGTAAGCCCTGTTGATTTGGGAGAATAAGAAAATGACATTACTGGAATTATGCTACTATAAACGTGACCTGATCCTGCAGGATTCTGTAAATACTCTGGAAAAAGCGCAATTGAAACATTACAAGCTGCTTACAACAGAGCAGATCAGATTCAAAATGCTGAATCTTTTCCATATGCTTGTCAAAAGCATCGAAATAAATTCAAGCGATGAAATGATGGAATATATTGAAAAGGTTTCTGATCTCAGGCATGAATCAGGCTACGAGCTGCAGGAAGTACAAACTGCAATCAACATTCTCGAAGAATGCATGTGGGAAAATATTAACAAGTTCGTCGATGAAGATCTGCAAATAAGCGGAATTAAACAGGTTACCCGTTTGTTAAGCAAGGCAAAAGAAGAACTTGCAGATGAATATTCATTGCTGAGAAAATAATCAGATTTTGCTGTACATCAGAATCTTCATGAAGTATTAAAAATACAAAGTTATTTGCATCAGCTGCCGGCAAAATAGTTGGCAGTTTTTTTTTATTATCAAGTCTTTTATTGTTTTAAGAAAACCCTTTTTACACCCTGCTCCTTTTATTTTTCCTGAAATTTCAATTTTCTTTGAATGCCGGGCATCCGGCCGTTTCAATAATTAGTATATTTCATTAGTCAAAACAATGATTTATTTTTGCACTTAATATCGTAAACTAAATTTATTGTATGAATCATTTTTATATAAAAGATAACAGGCTGTACGCGGAAAATTTCCTGGTTGAAGATCTGGTTAAAGAATTCGGATCGCCGCTGTATTTATACAGCAAGAACCAGATATTGAGGAATTACAGGGAAATTAACCAGCCGCTTGTGAGCTCAAAGCTGGATTTCATAAATTGTTACGCAATTAAAGCTAATTCAAACCCGGAAATACTCAAGCTGCTTTCTGAAGAGGGTGCAGGGGCTGAAGTTGCATCTGGGGGTGAGCTATACCTGGCTTTAAAGTTCGGATACCTCAGGAATAAGATCACTTTTACCGGAGTGGGAAAGACCGATGAGGAAATCGAATATGCCCTGAGGGAAAATATTTTTAATTTTACAGTTGAATCTCTCCAGGAGATCCAGGTCATTTCGGAAATTGCCCATAATCTTGGTGTGATAGCAAGGATATCCATCAGGGTTAACCCGGATATTGATGCAAAGACACATCCTTACATCACAACGGGAATGAAAGAAAACAAATTTGGGATTGACAGCAAAGATATTCTCGAGGTATTCAGGACCTCAAGCAAGCTGCCAAATATTGATGTAATAGGAATTCATTCTCATATCGGCTCGCAGATAACAGAGGTTAATCCATACATTGAAGCAGTTAAATACCTGGGTGATCTTATAGAAAAAGTTGAAAAAATGGGAATTCATATCAGTTACCTGAATTTCGGGGGCGGGTTTGGCGTTAAATATAAGAATGTTCTCTCACACCGTTATATACCTCTGGAAGATGACTCCGAAACCGGATATGCGTCCCTGGGAGAACATGTTGAATCAGTAATTAAGCTTCTCAGCTCATATAATAAAAAATTAGTTATTGAGCCGGGCAGGTCGCTGGTGGCAAATGCCGGTGTGCTTGTTGGTAAAGTGCTTTACATTAAGCAGGGAGAGCTCAAAAAATTTGTAATAACAGATACGGGTATGAACGACCTGATGAGGCCGTGCCTGTACCAGGCATACCACCAGGTTGTTCCGCTGAACCTGAAAGATACGGGTTTCGAGACTGTAGATATAGTTGGCCCCGTTTGTGAAACCTCTGATTTCCTGGCAGTAAAGCGCAGCATTCAGAAGCTTGAGCGGGGTGACAGGTTTGCAGTAATGACAACCGGCGCATATGGATATTCGCTTTCATCCAATTATAATGCGCGGCTCCGTCCCGCAGAAGTACTGGTTGACGGTGACAAGTATCACCTCATCCGTGAAAGAGAAAAAGTTGAAGAACTGCATTATTAATATTTGTATTGAAGAGAACTTTAGCAGTTCGGCAATCTCATCGATAAAATATATACGGCAATTATACAGATCACTTCTTCAGATATTAATTGGAATAGCATTACTTCTCACACAATTAACTTTTTCCCAGGATGTATCCCTTGAATATATATTTCAGGACACAGGTATTATCAATCCGCGCCCATCATTAAAATTCATCAATTCCGGGGCTTCCAAAATGTATTATTATGCCGATGATGATCATAACGGCAGCTTAAGCCTCTTCGATTACAATTACCTTACAGACGAAACATTTAAGTATTCTGATACCGGGAGTGATGCATCCGAATATGTAATAATGAAAAACGGTAATGCGCTATCGGTAATAGAAGGCGAAGTTTATATAAGCCGTGATTTTGTTAACTCACGTACATTTACTAAAGATATACAATTAACATCTTCTGAAAAATATGAATACTCTCCGGTGGCTATTGATGATATTGCAATTTACAGGCGGGGAGGGAATTATTTCCTTATAAGATTTGACAGCACGAAAGCTGTTTCCAATGAGCTCCAGTTGACAAATGATGAATCGGACTCTATCTCTTACCAGCTGATAGCAAATTCCGGAACTTATCCTGAAAATTCGCGTACATTGATAAGCCTGATGTTTGCAAGGTATGATAATTCAGCTAAAAATGAATATATCATCCCAGATTATTCCGGTGAATTTGTTAAAGCAGAAAGACGCAAAAGAGGTATATCTAAAGTAAAGTACTTCGAGTATGCAATCCGTTATGCCGGTAAAGATTCATTACTTCAGATTATCACTGAATTCAAATACCCTGATTCTGTAAGGTATTCAACAAATTACGTTTCATATTCACCGGACGCAAAGGAAATTTTGCTCGATGCCGAAACCCTCGACAGACATAACAGGAAACTTTTCATTTACGATAATAATACCCGCCTTGTAAAAGAGATCTATAGTGAATCAGATACTGCCTGGTTTGAAAGGCATTCAAATACCACATCTTTTATCAGCAATGACGAAATTTTATTTGAGTCAGAAATATCAGGGTATAACAGTCTTTACAGGATCAACAAAGACGGCTCCGGGTTTGCAATCATTGCAGGCGGTGAATATACAATACTGGAATCAGTTGTTGACAGAACAAAACGCAAAGTATATTTTTCAGCAAACAAGGAGCATCCGTATGAGTATTTCATCTATGAAACAGATCTTGATGGCAATTCATTTAAACAACTTACTTCAGAAAGCGGAGATGTTCAGGATCTAAGGCTATCGGGTGACGGAAGGTATTTGTTTTACACTCATTCATATATCAATAAACCCAATGAATTATATTATGTAAATCTAGAAGATTACACTGGAAAACAGGTAACAAGTACTATTTCTCCTAAATTCCTGCAGGTTGAGTGGAATGTGCCGGAACTCATAAATTTCAACAGCGAAGAAGACGGAGCTTTAATTTATGCTTTTGTTTACAAACCTCAAAATTACAATCCGAAGAAGAAATACCCGCTGATTTGTTTTGCGCACGGATCAGGGTATCTGCAAAACGTTACATATGGATTCAGTCCCTACGGTGATAATTTTCTTGTGAACACTTTCCTCACTTCACAGGGTTTTATTGTTCTCGATGTCGATTTCCGCGGCAGCCTTGGATATGGCAGGGAATTCCGCAATAAAACTTACCGAAATATGGGTTATTGGGAAGTCTCAGATTACATAAGCGGTATAAACTACCTGAACTCGCTTGGACATATTGATAAAGAAAGAGTCGGGATTTATGGCGGAAGTTATGGCGGGTTTATAACATTAATGTCGATGTTCCGCAGAGGAGATGTATTCAAATGCGGTGCCGCACTCAGAGCCGTTTCGGACTGGGGAAATTATTTTTATAGCAACAGGTGGTATACGCTTGCAAGGCTTGGTGATTACAATAATGAAGAGAATAAAGAATATTACAGGATATCTTCACCAATAACTTATGCAGAAGGTCTTCAGGGACCTTTGCTGCTTTTACACGGAATGCTGGATGATAATGTCTATTTCCAGCAGTCGGCGCAGTTGACTCAGAAACTGATCGAGCTTCATAAGGATTTTGAGGTAATGTACTATCCGAAAGAAAATCATGGTTTCCGCCTGCAATCAAGCTGGCTTGATCAATATAAAAGGATTTGGAAGTTCTTTGAAAAGAATTTAAAAAATCCCTAACTTTGCCTTTCAAACAGCCCCTCTGTTTAATAATCAGCTATAATACAAATGAGTGTAAAGGTAATTACGAAATTTCCGGATATAAATGATTTCAACTATAATTATGCCAGTTGGAACAGGCAGTTCGTTGAAAATAACGTTATACTTAACGGAAAATTCTCTTATCTATATTACCCCATTCACTGGACAAACCTTTCGCTTAAGTTTGCCTTCGGAGGTAATGAACATTATATACTGGATAAAATGAGATACGGTGTTGATGATGAGAGATACCTGATACTAAACCGCGATACTGTATATGAAAGTCTGATTGAATCCGAAAAGCCGGTTGAATCATTGACGCTGAATTTTACTTCAGGGTTTGTTGACGATGTTTTTTATTCAACATTTAATCCGGATGATTATTTAATGGATTACCCGGAGCTGAGAGACAGGTTCCCTGTGAATTTTTTTCAGAAACTCTATGAATATGACAGTAAAATTAAGCGGCAAATACAAACACTGAAAAGTCAAATTGCCCTGAAAGAAACTGAGATCGGAAGGGTAAACGAATCAATGCACTTAATACTCGGGTATATTTTCAGGCTCCAGCTTAAGAATTCCCGTGAAGTTGATTCAATAAATTCCATAAAGCGTTCTACAAGGTATGAGCTGTACAAAAGACTGAATATTGCAAAGGATTATATGCAGTCAAATTACTCAGAGCCTGTTGATCTTGAGAAAGTTGCATCTGTTGCCTGCATGTGTCCGCATCACCTGCTTAGGAAATTTAAATCTTATTTAGGGGTTACTCCACATCAATACCTGACAACGATCAGGATGGAAAGGGCCAGAAACCTGGTCGAGTATACAAATGACCCCATAACAGATATTTGCTTTAATGCAGGCTATGAATCTCTAAGTTCATTCAGCTTTGTCTTCAGAAAACGTTACAATAACTCACCTGAAAATCACAGGAAACAGCACCTCAAAAAAGTCAATTTTCAAATAGCATAAGAGCCCTCCATACTCTAAATTTGTGTTGAAATAAAAAAGGAGGTTTTCTTGTCAAAATTATGGTTTTACTGTCTTTTGAGCCTTTCAACTTTCATTTTCTTAAATCCGGAATTTACTCATTCTCAATTTTTTGTCAAAGTAACCGATCCTGCCAATCCGATCGTGTCTGAAGCGCTTTCAGGCAATTATTACGGAGCAAGCTGGGTAGATGTTGACGGTGATGAGCGGCTGGATCTTTTTATTTGCCGAAAGGACATTTTCAGAAATCTCGGTAATGGTAACTTTGTCAAGCTGGTCGGCTCAGTGCCGTTTCAGGGGTCAGTTCTGGGAAATTCCTGGTCTGATTACGACAATGACGGAGATATAGACCTGTTTGTAATTTCCACTAACCAGGCTTCACCCTTTTCCCATCTGTACAATAATGACGGAAGCGGAATGTTTACAAAAATTACCCAGGGGCAGATTGGTGATTCTGCTTCAAATACAGGTTGGGGTTGTGTATGGGGTGATATCAACAATGACAGTTATACTGATCTTTTCCTGGCTGCCGCATATAATTTTGGCGGCGTGCTGCACCCAAACAGGCTTTTCAACAATAACGGCAATGGTACTTTCACCCGTGTGGATACTACACAAACTACAGATTCCAACGATGCGTTTACGGTTCCGATGTTCTCAGATTATGACCAGGATGGGGATATTGATCTGTTCATTGGTACCGGACCTGCAAATAGTATTGGGGGAAGAGATTATTTGTACCGGAATATGCTCAAAGAATTTAACTCTTCATACTTTTTCAACAGGATTGATACCGGAATTATCGGAACCGATATTGTTGACGGACAAATATGGAACTGGATAGATATTGATAATGACGGCGATATTGACGGCTTCCTCACAAATTATTCAACCAACATACTGAACAGACTGTACCGCTGCGAAGGCCCTTATTACTATGTTAAAATGACTGCTGCACAGGTTGGCACAATTGTAACTGATGCAGGTCTCTGGCTTTCGAATACCTGGGGTGATTTTGATAACGACGGAGATCTTGACTGTTACTTGACTACCGATGCCGGACTGAACAGGTATTACAGCAATAACGGGCAGGGATTCTTCACGCGAATTGATACTCTTGCCATGATAACCAGCGGCCCTTCATATGGAGCGGTAAGCGGAGATTATGATAGTGACGGCGATCTTGATCTTTTTGTAGCAGCAAATAATGTTTCAAAAGGCCTGTACCGCAACGAAACCAATAATAATAACAAATGGATTAACATTAGGTGCGTTGGTTCAGGCCCGGGAAATAACTTCTCAAACCGTTCCGCTCTTGGAACTATTGTAAAGGTCAAATCCACGATCAACAGCAGCCCAATATGGCAGATTCGCGAAGTAAACGCGCAGAACAGCTTTAATTCCATGAATATGCTCAATGTACATTTCGGGCTTGGCAATTCTGCCATAATTGACTCTTTGGTTATCAAATGGCCAAGGGGGCTGGTACAGGTTTATACAAATGTTCAGCCAAACAGATTTTACAAAGCAACTGAAGGTCAGGGTTTAAACGAAGTCATAATAGGTTTAACACAGCTTGGGCAGGATATTCCATTAAATTTCAGTCTCTCTCAAAATTATCCGAATCCTTTCAATCCTTCTACTAAGATCACGTTTAGCATACCTTTTGACAGGTCAGGTTTCAAACATATAACACAAATTGCAGTATATGATATTCTTGGAAGGCTGGTCACAGAGCTTGTCAACGGTGAACTTGCTCCCGGAAAATACGAAACCCAGTGGAACTCTGCATCCTTTTCAAGCGGAACATATTTCTACAGGCTAGTTTCGGGAAGCTTCTCAGAAACAAAGAAAATGATGTTGATAAAATAATGAATTTCAGGCGTCTGTTCAGATGAAAGAGGGCGATCAGGGCATACTTCATCAGAGTATGGTTTGATTCTGAGCAGGTGCCTGTTCAATATAAACAAACAAATGAATTTTATGCATAAACTCGTTCTTGTTTTAATTCTGTTATCGGTTCTTCCGGTAACCTTCACTGTTGTTTATTCACAGGATAATACCGCACCCTGCTCCAGCCCCGCAGCATCCTGGCTTGATTTCTGGGTTGGCAATTGGGAGCTTGATTGGACAAATGCTGAAGGCAAAACCGAAAAAGGAAGTAATACAATAAGTAAGGTTTTTGGAAGCTGTGTTATCGAGGAAAATTTTTCTACTGCCGACGGCACATTCAAAGGAAAAAGCCTTTCTGTATTTGATATCAGAACGCAGACCTGGAAGCAGACATGGGTAGATAACACCGGAAGCTATCTTGATTTCACAGGGGGAAAATACGGTGACACAATAATATTTTCGAGGAAGATAATTGATAAGAAAGGAAATGAACACTCACAGCGCATGGTGTTTTATGATATCAGCAAAAACGGGTTTTTGTGGAATTGGGAATCTTCTTCTGATAATGGTACTACATGGAACCTCCAATGGAAAATAAGTTACAAGCGTACATCATAATGCAAAGCAGTTTTACTATCCGCAGGTTTTACGAAGACCGTTATAAAGCAGCCATTTATTACATATTACGAAACGCTTAGAGTCACTTATTAAGCGTTAATTTTTTTTTGTGAGGACATAATATCTTCTTTGCCCTGACGACAAAATTTTAGTATATTTACGAAACCATTTTATCTCCGGAAGGGTCTTAAATAATGATGAAGCTCCCTCAGCTTATCATTTGCCATACTTTAAGCCGGAGTTTGTAATAATACCATTCTCAAATCAAACAATTGAAATAAACTTTAAAAATATAATATTATGAGAAAATTGAGCGTTTTTACATCATTATTGCTGTTTTTTGCATTAATTACATCAGGATTTAGCCAGACTATCGATCAAGTTATCGATAATCACGTAAATGCTATAGGCGGAATGGACAAGCTACTGGCGATAAAATCAGTAAAGTTTACCGGTAAGTTCTCAGGGGGCGGATTTGAAGTACCCGTAACTTATTTGATCAAGAGACCGAACATGGTAAGAATGGATATAACATTCCAGGGTAACAGCCAGATCCAGGCATATGACGGAACAACTGCCTGGCAGGTAAGCCCATGGAGCGGAAAGACAGACCCAGAAAAGATGCCTGCTGAATCTGAGAAGCAGATGAGAGAACAGGCAGATATTGAAGGTCCCTTAGTTAATTACAAAGTTAAAGGCTACACAGCAGAACTAATGGGCAAGGAAGATATGGAAGGTTCTGAAGTATACAAGGTCAGGCTGACCGATAAGGACGGTGATGTTACATATTATTTTCTGGATGGTCAATCATACCTGATACTGAAAGAGACCAAGAAACGCAAAGTAAAAGAGAAAGAAATTAATTCAGAGACGCTTTATGGGAATTACCAGCAGGTAGAAGGTATCACATTCCCCATGTCACTGGAATTCAGGGAAGTCGGGCAGCAGCAGGGGCAAAGCGGCATAATGGAAAAAGTAGAATTGAATGTTGAAATTGATGATTCAATTTTTAAAATGCCTGAAGCCAAGAAATAGAATTATATCTTCGGGGGAAAACTTTTTTGTAAGCGCTGTTGTTTTATAAATCACTTAAAAATAATTACAAATGAAGATCGTTAATAAATCATTATCATATTTCCTTCCTGTATTTTTGTTTCTCGGTATTTTACATGTAAATGCACAGGTTAAGATAAATTCCGCTTTATTTGGAGCATTGACGTCAAGGCAGATCGGCCCTGCAACTATGAGCGGAAGGATAACGGCTATTGACGGAGTTAACAGTGACCCAAGAATTCTGTACGTTGGCGCTGCCGGTGGCGGTGTATGGAAGACACTCAATGGAGGGGCTGTATTCAAATCTGTTTTTGATAAATATGCACAGTCTATTGGCGCTATTACTATTGACCAAAAGAATCCGAACGTTGTATGGGTTGGTACAGGTGAATCGAACATGCGCAACAGCGTTGCAATTGGTGATGGGATATATAAGACAGATGACGGCGGAGACAACTGGAAAAAAACAGGGCTTGATAATACAGAGCATATTGCCAGAATTATAATTGACCCTTCAAACAGTAATGTGGTTTATGTTGCTGCACCCGGCCCGTTATGGGGTGATAGCGAAGACAGGGGACTGTATAAAACAAAAGACGGCGGTGCGACATGGGAAAAGATATTATATATAGATGAAAAAACCGGATGCGCTGATGTTGTAATGGACCCTAAGGATCCGAAGGTACTGTACGCATCAATGTGGCAATTCAGAAGAAAACCCTGGGCTTTTTCTTCGGGTGGTGAAGGAAGCGGATTGTACAAAACTATTGACGGTGGTGAAAGCTGGGATAGAATTGACCAGTCATTCACTGAGGACGGAATTTTGGGCAGGATCTGCCTGGCAATATCGCCATCAGACCCGAAAAAAATTTATGCAATTGCTGAATCACATAATACAGGCTTGTTTGAATCAAATGACGGCGGTAACACCTGGAAAAGAAACAGCGCCAGCGGAAATGTTACGGCGAGACCGTTCTATTTCAGTGTACTGGCTGTTGACCCGACCGATGAAAAAAGAATCTACAGACCGGCATTTTCTCTATCGATGAGTGATGACGGTGGGCAGTCTTTCCGTGATGCTTCATTTGAAGGCGGATGGGTACACGGCGATCATCATGCTTTGTGGATAAATCCAAACAATCCCCAAAACATTTATTTAGGCACTGATGGAGGTTTGTATGTTTCTTACGACAGGGGAAATAATTTTATATTCTTTAACAATCTTCCCTTATCACAATACTATCATGTTAATTATGATCTCAACAAACCTTTCTACAATGTTTACGGCGGCTTGCAGGATAACGGTTCATGGTTTGGCCCATCAAACAGTCCGGGAGGAATTAAAAACAGCGACTGGAAATCAGTAGGTTTCGGTGACGGTTTTCAGGTCATGCCTGACCTCAGTGACCCGAATATTATTTATTGGGAATGGCAGGGGGGCGGCTTAACCAGGTTCGATAAAAGAATTAATGAGAACAGAGATATAAAACCTCTGACACATGATAACGCATTAAAGCTCAGGTTTAACTGGAATACAGCTGTACATCAAAGCACACTTAACCCAGGAACAATTTATATCGGTTCACAATTTTTATACCGTTCAAGGGATAAGGGAACTACCTGGGACAGAATATCTCCTGACCTTTCTACAAATGATCCTGAAAAGCAGAAGCAGGAAGAATCGGGAGGGCTCTCAGTCGATAATTCATCAGCGGAAAATCACTGTACTATTTTTACTATCTGCGAATCACCGGCCGATGAAAATATTATCTGGGTCGGCACTGATGACGGAAATGTTCAGGTAAGCGATAACACCGGAGCCAGCTGGACAAATGTTGTCAAAAATTTTCCGAACTTACCCAAGAATGCGTGGGTATCAGGAATTGATGCAAGTAAATTTGAAAAGAACACTGCATTTGTATCTTTTGATAATCATGCAATGGGAGATAAAAAGCCATATATTTACAAGACTACTGATCTGGGAAAAACATGGATATCAATTGCTACAAATGATATTAACGGGTACGTACACAAGATCAAACAGGATATTATCAGTCCAAACCTGCTGTTTGCAGGATCTGTATTTGGTTTGTTTATCAGTATCGATGGAGGTGCCAGCTGGGCTCAATATTCTGCAAATGTTCCGAATGCAGAAATAAGGGATATCGCAATCCAGCCGGAAACAAATGACCTGCTGCTTGCTACTCACGGAAGAGGTATAATGATCATTGATGACCTGACTGCGATCAGAAATATTTCACAGGAATTACTCGGCTCTGATGCTGCTTTTTTGCCTACTAGACAGAACTATACTTACGGCGGATTCCTTGGAGGTACATTCCCCAATCAGGCAGGTACGTATGTTGGAGAGAATTCAACTGAGGATGCAGTAATTGAGTATTATTTAAAGGACAGGGTAGTTACCGGCGATGTTAAGGTTGAAATTTACGACCAAAGCGGAGTAATGCTTAAATCCATACCCGGCACAAAAAGAAAAGGTATTAACAGGATTACCTGGGATATGCGTGTTAAACCGCCAAAAGTTGCAAAAGGCGTCAGGCCGGATCAAAGCGGGTTTGCTTCTCCGTTCGTTCAGGAAGGGGTATATCCGATTAAGCTCTTTGCTGGGAATAAAATTATTGAAGGTACTATTGACCTTAAAGTAAATCCGCTTTCGCCGTACAGTAAAGAAGATATAGCACTTCAGTATGAAACCTCCATGAAGATCTTTAAGATGGAGGAAGACCTCGCTTTTGCGGTTGAAAATATAAATAAAGTGCAGACTGAAACTTCTAAATTAATTGAAGAAGGAAAAGTAGAAAAATCAGCCGGTAAAACGCTAATAGATAAGCTGGAAGAGATCCGCAAAGAACTTGTTGCTACTAAAGAAGGGCAGATTACCGGCGAGGAACAATTGAGAGAAAGACTGGGCAACCTTTATACTTCTGTAGCCTGGTTTAACGGCAGGCCTACCGAAGCACAGATTGAGAGAATTGGAGGGTTTGAAACTGAAATACAGTCTGCTGTGAAAAAGATCGACGAAGTTTATAAGAACTATCTGAGCAAAGTAAACGCAGGTCTTGGCGCAAACGGAATAAAGCTTATGACACGGGATGAGTTTGATAAGAAGGATCAGAAACTTCCGTAAGATATATATTTTAAGTTCATATTCTCATTCCTAAGCTACGGCCCGGGTATGAGAATTAAAATGTTTACTTTCTTCCAAGTAATATTTTTTCAATGTTTGCCAGATTCTTTGCAGCCCTACTCATGATCTCATTTCCTTCTTTCAGTACTACTTTCTTATATTTATCATCTTTAATTTGCACAAGGTTTATCTCAACATTCTTAAAGGCTCCCCATATTCCTGTTTCAAGCGATTTTGCACCAACTGCAAGATCGCTAGCTGAATTCACATTCCCAATTTTAGCAAGCTCTGTCATTTCCGGCCAGCATGAATCCGCAGTCCGCATTACTTCAAGCGGTACGTTAATGGCCTTTTTCAATCCTTCCTGCATTTTTTCATTTCTCAGCTTGTTTTCCTTATCAGTGCCTTTTGGCAGCTTCATTGCAGTCATGTAATCATTAAATGCATTCGTATCAGCATCTATCATCGGGATAAGCTTCATCATATTTTCATGCAGAGGCGGTATCAGTTTCCTCATTTTGGAATCAAGATGCTCAAATTTCTTGCTCCCGTAACTCATCCAGCCCATCATAGCTCCAAGCGCTGCTCCCATTGCAGCAATAAGCGCCGAAACGCTTCCGCCTCCCGGTGCTGAAGTTCTTGCCCCGACAAGCTCGATGAAATCCCTGACGGTCATAGAAGCAAGCGGTTCATTTTTCTTTTCTGATATCATATATTCTATTATTCTTTTTTCTGGTATAAATGGTGATACTGAATTCAGTCCAAGCCGTTCAACGGCAAGCCTTATCTTTTGCTTCTCATCAATTATAAACAGCTTTTCCTTTTTTATGTAATACTCAGCAGCCATAAGCATCGCTTCCAGGGGAATAAGACCCACAAGTTCACTCCCTGCTGCAGCAAGGTTCATTTCCATGGCATCCTTAACGCACTCTTCAAATACAATATGAGGCGGAGTAATTTTATAATTATCAAGGTTGATAGAAACCTGCGCCATGTTATATTCATCAACATACCATCCGATAGCTTTTATTGCCTTTAATTTACCCGGATCTTTGGGTCCCCTGCCCTGTTCACGGATATTTAGTGCAATCCTGTGCGCCTGTTCTTTTGTACCAAGTATATTTACGTTGTAAGCAATAAGGAAGAATCTTGCACCCGTTACAGTAGCACCGGATGAGGGAACAAATTCCTGAGGGCCGAAATCGGGTTTCCATTCCTTTTTTACAATCTTATTTTTTAAACCTTCGTACTCACCTGCACGGATCTGTTTCAATGATTTTCTCTTCGGATCCTTTGAAGCCTCTTCATAAAGGTAAACGGGTACGCCAAGCTCTTCACCTGCCCTCTTTGCGAATTTTTTAGAACACTCAACACAATCAGAAGTTGTAACCCCCGAAACCGGAACAAATGGAACAACATCAACAGCACCCATGCGCGGATGAGCGCCGGAATGTTTTGTCATATCGATAAGTTCATATGCTTTTTTAGCAAATTGAAATGCACCTTCAACTATGGAAACAGGATCACCCACAAATGTAAAAACGGTTCTGTTAGTAGATTTCCCCGGGTCAACATCCAGAAGCGTAACACCATCTACTGCTCTGACAGCATCAGCGCATGCATTAATAATACTTTCATCCCTGCCTTCGGAAATATTTGGTACACACTCGACAATTTTTCTCATTAGATTGGAAAATTAAGAATTATTTACAAAGTTAGCATTTAAAAATGATTGTTTAAATGTATGATTTATTCACAATAACAGATGATGATGATTACTTTATTTGGATGTATTTCCGGAAAAAGTGAAACCCCGCTTTGAAAAAAAGCGGGGTTTCAGGAGAAATGCATGAATGTACGTATATTGAAACAATTCTTACAGTCATTGGGGAAAGTAAGAACATTTGTAACAAAATAATGTCAACAAATAATAAAGTATTTAAATAAAATCTGCTTCAGATTGCAAGATTTAGTAAAACAAAAGCCAAAGTAAGGTAAAATATTACGGCAATTTCTTTATACTTATTCATTTGTGGGGTACATCATTTTCATTTGATTCAAAGTTAGTCAGTCTTTTCTTTGATGTAAATACCGTGAACAGGTGAAGGATTAAAGTCATGTTTTTTCAGTTAAAATATGATTTTTAGCTCAATACTAACTATTATGGTATATAATTCTCGCACCGTAAAAGGAGTAATTTCTTAAGTAATTATGCAGTCAAATGGATTATTATTTTCGAGTTAGGGTCTGAGAGAAATATATTCAAAGGTGACAGATTATTTTGTCCTGCATTTTCACCAATATTTCAAAATTTGAATATCGGGGATCTCAGATAAATTATTAATCATCAAATTAATTTATTACTTTACCGCGTTTTATCACCTTATCCAGCTGATTTACTCCAAAATGATATATAATATCTCTGTATCCCGGTGTATCAAAAATAAGTATATCGCCCTGTTTCCCGGGCTCAATGCTTCCTGTATTATGCGATACACCAAGAGCTGCAGCAGCATTAATGGTTACAGCATTGATTGTCTCTTCTATATTCATCTTTAACATTTGTACAGCCAAGCTCATTGTAAGCTGGATATTTTCACTCATAGCGCTTCCCGGGTTAAAGTCAGTAGCAAGAGCCACTGGTATTTTATTCTCAATTAGTTTTCTTGCAGGGGTATAGGGAATATCAAGAAAATACGACACTGCCGGAAGTAAACAAGCAACAGTATCGCTGCCTCTAAGTGCGTTTATATCCTTACTGTTCATTACTTCAAGATGATCAACTGATATTGCACCGCATTCTACGGCTGCCTTTATTCCGCCAATTGAATAAAACTGGTTAGTGTGAAGTTTAGGCACTAAGCCGAATCTAATGCCCTGCTTGAATATTTTTTTTATTTCACTGACCGAAAAATAATTCTTTTCGCAAAAAGCATCAATATAAGTTGCAAGATTACGCTTAGCTATTAATGGTATCATTTCATAAAGGATCTCATCAATATATTCACTTCCGGATTTATCTTTTGGAAATGCATGAGCTCCCAGGAAAGTAGAATATACATCAATAGGGCTTTCTCTGTTGAGTTCATTAATGACCTCAAGCATTTTGATCTCTGTTTTGGTATCAAGTCCGTAACCGGATTTTGCCTCAATAGTTGTAACTCCAAAAGAAACAGATGACAGAATCCTCCGTAAGGCAAGTTTTTTCAGCTCGATTTTTGCTGCTTTTCTGACTGCCTTAACGGTACTGATTATGCCTCCCCAGGCTTTTGCAATTTCCTCATAAGTACTTCCTTTAATCCTCATTGAGTATTCATTTGCCCTATCGCCTGCAAATACTAAATGAGTATGCGAATCGATAAAACCCGGTAGAACTGTCTTATTATTTGCATCAATCTTCTTAATGTTCAGCTTTTTAATGGAAGCGGGAATTTTTTTACCGAGCCATTTTATCCTGCCGTTTTCAACATAAATGCTGGCATTTTCAATCAACCCTATTTCGGACTGGAATTTACCTGCTTTGTATTTTCTGCCTTTGGTATGGCAAGTTACTATCTGTTTTGCGTTTTCAATCAGTAAGTTCATATTACAAATATACGTGTTGGCGGTGATAAGACCAACAAAGATGATTTTCAAAGCTGATTTCAGGTGTTAAGGAAATTGATAAGGTTTGTGCAAGGTTTAAAAATATCTTTGTATAAGTAAAAAATTAAACATCCTAAGGAGGATAATAAAATGAAAAACACAAAAATCAGCATAAAATCAGCGTTATTTGCAGCATTACTTGCAATAATGGTAATTTTTTCAGCATGCAGTGAAAATTCAAATATTTTTGGCCCGTCTCAGAACGAATCAATTTCAATAAATACCGAAACCGGTAACCTTACAAGTAATATTTCCGTCGAAGTTGTAAAAGGGAATGTAGACGGTTACTATTTTAAAGTAACCAATAATATGACTGATACAATCATCAATGATTTCCATGTACAATTTATTGATACAACAACGGCAATAATCGGTTTCAGCACATTTCCTTCGGGATGGATAATGGATAATAATACAACTGACAGATCAAAAGGCAAAATAGGTGTAAAAGCAGGACAGTTCGGACAGCCTATTCAACCCGGGCAGATTGGAAGGCCGCTTTGGATCGATGTTAAAATAACCAGAAGACCAAGCATGGATTTCAACTGGCAGGCTACAAGAGATGGTATAGTATTAGCCGCAGGCAGTGGTTCATTACCAAGGTAGATATTGAGAGATGACCTGGTGTTTCAATCTTCCGGGCCAATAAATAAAAAATGCCATAAAACAAAACCCGTCTTATTAAGACGGGTTTTTCATTTTAAATCACTGAACTCTCTTTACATTTACTACTTCACAAGTATCATTTTCTTTGTGGTGATAAACCCTTCTGATTCTAATTTGTAAAAATATACTCCACTCGGGTAATTTATTGCATTCCATTCTGCTTGATGCAATCCTGCGTTAAATTTTCCTTTTACCAAGGTTTCGATTTCCCTGCCAACTGCATCATAAATTTTCAATGTAACAAAACTGTTAACAGGTAATCCATAGCTGATCACTGTCCCGGGATTGAATGGATTCGGATAATTCTGACTTAAGGAATAATGATCGGGAACTTCTGAATTATTATTATTAATACTGACAGGGTCGTCTCCCCCAATTTCACGTATCCAGAAAGACCTGCCATAAGTTGCTGCCAGTATATAAAATTTATTGCGAGCAGAGATACTGTCAATATATTTCAATTCAGTTACTATGTTAGATTCCGGCATCCCGTTATTCCATCTGTGCCAGTTTGTCCCGCCGTTAGTAGTTCTGTAGCAGCCAAACTCGCTTCCCAAATAAAGTATGTTCGTAGTTAATGATGGATGAATAACGACATCTGAAAGAGGAACATTTGGTAAATCGCCTGATACATTTGTCCATGTTGCCCCTGCATCTGTTGTCCGGAAAATTTTCTGCCCGGGTGAAAAACCATTCATTACTGCATACGTATATGTTCCTAATACATTGGTTTTGGATTGTACTGACTTCACACGCCCATTTGAAGGCAAACCGGCGGATATATCATGCCAGGTGCCACTATAATAATACATCAGTTTCTGTGTACCACCGCCAATGCAAGCAAACAATCTATCACTGCTTGTATTAGGTACAATAAGGTTAGTTACAGGTCCTGTAAAAGCTGCAGAAAATTGAGTCCATGAAGTATAGGGGCTGGATGAAGAATACACATAATTAGTTACATTAGTATATAAAACAGGAGGGTTTTGTAAACCTGCTCTGATTTTGGGAGCCCAATCAGAGTTTGCCGGAAGCCCGCTGTTAAAGCTGTTCCAGCTCTGGCCCGTATTGCCGGACTTTTGCCTAAAGAAAAGATATGAGCCGCCGTATGCACCGTTCACACTATAAATTCTTGCAGCATTTGTTGGATCGATGGCAATACCTGCTCCGTCTCCGCCGAGAGTATGCTGCCAGTTCGCACTTCCCCCGTTAAAAGTTGTTGTTCCCAAAACACCGTTATCCTGGGAGCCTCCGAATATTACTGCTGTATTACTTACACCTACATCGAAATTATAAAATTGTGTAATTCCGTAATTGTTATAAGTATTGGTCCAGGTTGCTCCACCATTAACAGAACGCGAAAAACCACCATCATTGCCTGAATAAACTGTGTCACCACCGTTTCTCCACGTTAAAGCATGGTGGTCGACGTGAAGATTTTCATCATTGATCAAAGTCCATGAGCTTCCACCGTTTGTTGTCCTTGCCATCTGTGTCATTGCAACCAGAACTACATTAGAATTAGTTGGCGAAACAGAAATAACATTGTTATACCATGCATTCCCCCCTATATCAGAGCCAGGAGTTACATTTGACCAGCTTGCTCCATTGTTGATGGATTTCCAAACACCAAGCAATGAATTATCGTCCCTTTGACCCAGGGATGCATAGATAATATTTGGGTTAGTTCTGCACAAAGTAATGGAGCTCCGTCCGACATTTGTAGTGGCAATTCCGGAAGTTAGCTTTGTCCAGTTTGTTCCGCCGTTGACTGAAGAATATACTCCGCCTGTTAAACTATCTCCGTTTTTAGTTATGAAGATATAGTTTGGATTATCCGGCCTGATTGCCATATCTGTTACGTTTCCGGTAAAATACCTTGTCCATGTTAAACCGCTGTTATCTGAACGGTAATAACCGAGTTCGGTTACAGTATGCAGCCTGGTTGGGTTGCCGGGATTGAACTTTATCCTGTAAAAAGCCCCCGGCTGCGGTACCATAGAAACATGCTCCCAGTTTTGTCCGCCATTAGTTGTTTTCCACAACCCGGTGCCTGCTCTTTGCTGGGACTCTCCTGTTCCGGTGAAAATTATGTCGGTATTGAAGGGATGAGTAGCCACACAGCTGATTGACTGAGAAGTAATATCATTGTTTGATATACAAACAGGTATACCGGGTAGCGGAATTGTTAGCAAAGACCATATACCGCCGCTTGCCGAAGCAACCCTGAAATCCAGCTGAAACTGAGGATAAGAGTTAAGCAAATCTATATCGAGTATGCGCCCTGTATATCGAGCATTGGTATTAATTACAGACATTCCATAAGGTCCAATACATGTCCACGAATTAACAGGGAGCTGATTAAGTTCAGTTTCTTTAGGTAATCTGTTTATATCTTCCCAGATCTGGTTCATTTGAACCGGCTCAAGGACGTTCCCGTACGGTTCATGCCACCTAGTGAAATATTCCTGTTCGAGCTCTGGTCCTTCCTTCTTTTCAGTTTCGGCCAGTTTGTGTTCAGTTTCTTCAGTTACTTGATTGATCTTCTCCGTTGTTCCCGCCTTTTGGGATTGTTCAGAACTTAAAAGAAATATTAATACCATCGATATGAATACTGTAATTAAATTAAGTGTTTTCATTTTTTTGACTCCCTTGCTGTTTGTTATTATTTGGTTATTTAACGAGAATCATCTTTTTTGTTTCCGTAAAGTCTGATGTTATCATCTTATAGAAATAAGTTCCGGAAGATAATTTCGAAGCATCAAATTTGAACTCATAACTCCCGGCTGAGAGCTTTTCTTCGACCGGATTTGCAACCTCTTTGCCCTG
>JANWKI010000015.1 GCA_025451455.1 Ignavibacteria bacterium | reverse complement strand
TCCCATATGGAGGCGGTCCTGTCGGCTGTGCGGGGCTGTTCAGAAGTCTTTCCTATAAAGTAGAGGCGGTAGATAATACAAATCTGGTTTCTTTAAGATCAGACAGGGCTATGATAAACGGGTATATCAACAGGTGTGATGATTCTATACTGGTAGGGGGGATTACACAAAACGGGCTTCCGAAACAATTTTCTGTTAACAACTACCCTAATCCGTTCAATCCTTCTACACAGATCAGATATGCGCTTCCGAAAAATGAATATGTTACGATCAAAGTGTACGACCTTCTGGGCAAAGAAATTGCTGCCCTGGTAAATAATGAATTCCGCACTGCAGGAAATTACAGTGTTGAATTCGACGGAAAAGATTTTTCATCGGGAGTGTATTTTTATGTTATAGAAGCCCGTCAGGCCGGATCTTCGACAGTTGAATTCAGGCAGTCAAAGAAAATGCTGATGATAAAATAGAATATTTTAATTTAGTGTAGATTTTCAGTCTGTAAACCCGGGAGGTTTTTAAAAACCTGCCGGGTTTTTATTTTGCCTGTCTGCGACACACCCCTTCCGCTTCGCTCCCTCCCCTCTCAAGAGGGGAATTAAAACCGGAATTCCCGAAGATACGTGCAATAAAAAAGGCACTCAAAAAATGAGCGCCTTTTTATTCAGAACTTCTTTTAATTCAAGTGATTATTTTACAAGTACCATTCTTTTAACGCTCGTAAAATTACCTGCATCAATTCTGTAAAAATAAACACCGGAAGCATAATTTGAGCCGTTGAATTCAGCTTCATAATATCCGGCAGAAAGCTCGCCGCTGTATATTACCCCAATTTCGTTTCCAATGATATCATACAGCCTTATCGAAACCGGTGAGGACTGCGGAATATCGAATTTTATCTTTGTTACCGGGTTAAACGGATTAGGATAATTTTGATGCAGATCGTATGTTGTCGGGACCCCAGTGTTAAGATTGTGAATTCCGATAGGTGCAATTGTATCATAAACTGCAACTTCAACAACAACATTATTCATGCTGTTTATCACTCCGTTAGGATTGGTGCCTGAATAAGAACCGTTACCTGAACCGTTCCACCTCTGGAAATAATAATCTCATCCGTTATACGTCAACTGGAACGGTGTTGGCGAAAAATTAACGGTTGAAGCTGAATCATAGAACAGGTTTCCGCCGTTCACATTTACGGGTATTCCGCCCGGGGTTACGCTTGTAACCAGTTTAAACTGTAATTTATAGTTTACTGTATAATTTGAAATAACAGTTCCTGCAGTAATTGTCTGGCTTGAATCTCCGCCATTGCTCCAGTTCAAAAATACATATCTTGTTGAAGCAAATACCTGCGGAGAGATTGCTGCAAGTGTGTGTGTCGAACCCAGGTTCCAGTTGAATATTGAAGAATTGGTATAATTCACATTATCTACTTTGAACTGAAGTGTAGGCCTGTTTGCCTTAACACTGATAAAATTCTGGCCAACAAGATAACTTACTGATGTTTTATGAACCTTGCCGTTAGTGTTTGTGCCGGTTACAACTATTCTGTATGCGTTGGAAGGAACTCCGGATGTTGAACTTACCAATACATCAAAATTAGAAGGGAATGTATTTACTGTAGTGCCGCCCGGGAATGTAACCGTAATGCCGGCAGTCGGCGGGATCACTTCTGAGGTAAGCGTAACTGCTGAGTTATAGGCGCTTGCAACAACAGGAATTGAAAGCTGGTAAGTTGCATTCTGAGACTGTCCCTGTAATACTGACTGGTAAGAACTGTTGGGTATCAGAGTAAAGTTCAAAGTCTTTTTTGCAGCATTCATTATTTCAGTTCCCTGCTGGAAAAATACCATCGGGAATACTTCCGCCTGGTTCCATACAGGATCTTTATAGAATTTCTTTTCTACAATAACTGTCTGACCCGGAAAAACTGTAATATTCTGCCCGAGTCCGTTATTATTCATTCTCCTCATAACATCATAGAAATCTGTTTCACCGTTAGTTCCGGGAGGTGACGAAAAATGATTATGTTTTTCCTGCATGGAAAAATGAACATTAATGTTCGGATTGGAAAGCAGCAATTCACAATATATTCTGGCTCTTACCAATACTGAGTCTCCGAAAGTGCTGTCTGTAACAATTACTGTAATAGGGCTTAACAAACCGGTCCGTGAATTAAAATATGAATTCAATGTACCAATGTTATAAGGAGACTGAATATTGATAATACCATCCATATATGCCTGCGGAATTGCGTTTACACCATAGAAATTCCTCCTGGAAGTGTTATCGCCCGGGTTATATAAATAATAGCCGTCGTTACCGGGTGCCGGCCAGTTCATGTGATATGCTATTCCGACAATCTTATCTGCATCTACGGAATTCAAAAACGCTTCCATTGTAGGATTATTTGAAGCACAGGGGCCGCACGTCCAGCTGGTATACCGCTCAACTAGCACCATTCGGTCACCTGAATATATATTTACTGCTGCCAGCAGTGTTAGTACAAATACTATAAATAATTTTTTCATTTTTGCTTATAGTTAATTATTAAGTTTTTCTATATATCATATAAAATATGCATACTAATATAATTTTTCAAGATATTAGAAAATAATTAAGTAACGTAATTAAGCTAATGTCTAAATAGGTTGATTTTGGCAAAATATCCTTATAAAATTGTGGCATTATCGAAAAAAATTGAGAATATTTAACTAAATCAGCTGAAATGAAAAGAACTAAAAAACTAAACTTAAGGAAGATAAGAACAACTCACGGTAAGAAAGATGACAAGGTCAGCGTCCTTAAATTTTCAGTCCTGCCTGTTAACCCTAAACCCGGCAGAACAATCACCATTAAGATGACAATCAGGAATGTATCTGATAAACTGCTAAAGGGAGTTCCCTGGCAAATAGTAAAGAATAAGAAGATACTGGATTGCGGCGTCCGCTACAATCTTTCACCCGGAGACAGCTTCAGAGTATCAACAACATGGACAGCTACGAAGGGATCGCATTTCTTTTACGGAGATGCAGACCCTAAGAACATTTTAAAAGAGCCTAAGATAAAACAGTTCAATAACCTCCCACAGGGTGCAGATATCAAAGTAAAATAGATCATGATTCATCCGTTAGCATTTTGAAGCCGGATGAAATAAGGTTGTTATAGGATAACCAAACTCTATGCCGAACAGTACCAAAACTTTCAGTCAGAAATTCCGCTATTGGTTCGATAACTTAATGTCCAAAGGCCCCGCCGCATTAATTGGCTGGCTTGGATTGCTTTCTCTTTTGCTTGTAATCATAGCAGGTATTGCGATTACTCTCTCAGGTTTTTCTCCGGAAGGCGAAGAATCAATGGGATTTATAGAAGCAGCATGGAAAAGCCTTATGAGAACACTTGACCCGGGAACAATGGGCGGTGATACGGGATGGGGCTTCAGAGTGGTAATGCTTCTTGTTACCCTCGGAGGTATTTTTATTGTCTCAACTTTGATAGGTATACTGGCAAGCGGTATTTCAAACAAGCTCGATGAGCTCCGCAAAGGCCATTCTTTTGTTGTTGAAAAGGACCATTCTTTAATACTTGGATGGTCGGAGAAAATATTCCCTGTGATCTCAGAGCTCATAATTGCAAATGAAAACCGGAAGAAACCTGTTATCGTTATCTTGGCTTCTAAAGACAAGGTTGAAATGGAGGATGAAATAAAACTCAGGATGCCCGATACAAAGAATACCCGGGTTATCTGCCGCAGCGGAAGCACAATAGATTCAAACGATATTGATATTGTAAACCCTCACGAAGCAAAATCAATAATCATACTTGCAGAAGAAAACAGCGATCCCGATATCTGTGTCATAAAATCCATACTTGCTCTTACCAATAATCCGGCACGGAAAAAAGAACCATATCATATTGTGGCAGAAATAAGCGATCACGAAAACAGGGAAGTTGCGGAAATGATAGGTTCCGGTGAAGTTACACTTGTTCACACGGAAGATCTCATTTCAAGGGTCATTGCCCAGTCCTGCAGGCAATCCGGCTTAAGCATTGTTTATACCGAACTGCTTGATTTTGACGGAGACGAGATATACTTCCAGAAAGAAGAAGGGCTGTACGGAAAGTCATTCAAAGACGCCTTAATGTCTTATGAAGATTCTTCTGTAATTGGCCTGACTCATCCTGACGGAAGGGTAATTGTAAATCCGCCTATGGATACGGTTATACAGGAGGGAGATGAAGTAATTGCAATTTCAAAGGATGATGACACGATAAAACTCTCCGGTACCTCAAACTATAATATCAATGAAGCAGTATTTTCCACCGGAAAAGAAATGGTTATGGAAGTTGAACATACTCTGGTCCTCGGGTGGAATTCCAAGGCCTCTGCAATTATCAGGGAGCTTGATAACTACCTGTCCCCAGGCTCGACTCTGACCGTTGTTGCAGAGGGTACAGATGCTGAGGAACTGATCAGGGAATTGAACAAAAATTTAAAGAATCAAAAAATAAGCTTTAAAAGGGGTAATATCAGTGACAGGAAAATGCTTGATTCCCTGGGTCTTGAAAAATTCAATCACATAATCCTTCTTTGCTATTCTGATTCAATGCCCGAAGCTGATGCCGATTCCAAAACCCTGATCACACTGCTGCACCTTCGCAATATTGAAGAAAAAACAGGGCATGACCTCAGTATAGTCAGCGAGATGATGGATATAAGGAATAAAGAGCTTGCCGAAGTAACCGAGGCAGATGATTTCATAATCAGCAATAAGCTCATCAGCTTAATGCTCTCCCAGCTATCTGAAAACAGGCAGCTAAAAGCTGTATTTGATGATCTCTTTGATGCTGAAGGTTCTGAGATCTACGTTAAGCCTATAACAGATTATATCCGTACCGGGGAGAAGGTTAACTTCTATACTTTGTGTGAAGCAGCTGCCGGAAAAGGACAAATTGCTATCGGTTACCGGATAAATGAATTTTCTCATAATGTTGATAAAGCGTATGGTGTTGTCGTCAACCCGAAAAAATCCGAAATGATCGCATTCACAGATAAAGATAAGCTGATAGTTATAGCAGAAGATTAAGAGACATTTCCAGTATTAATAATTTTAAAACACAGCAAGGTTACATCTACTTTGAATATCATCGAGGTTCAGCAATACACAAGTCAGCTAACGAAACTAAAAGAATTCTACTCGGGAATTCTGGGTCTTGAGATCTTTACTGACCTTGATTATACATTTACAGTAAAAGCCGGCTCATCAAAACTCACTTTCATTGAAGATGAGTTTGAGACAAACCCATATTATCACTTCGCATTCAACATCCCGGAAAACAGTATTAATGAAGCAATAAAATGGCTCGAGGCTAAAGCCAAATTGATCGTTTATGGGGATAGTTCATTGATAAGCTTCCCGAACTGGAATGCCCACTCAGTCTATTTTTTTGACCCCGCTGGAAATATCGTAGAGCTAATTGCGCGGCATAACCTGCCAAACAGAACAGACAGGGAATTTTCTTCAGCATCAATACTGAGTATAAGTGAAGTTGGAATGCCTGTAGCAAGTGTGAAAAGCTGCTGCAATACTTTAAACCAAATGCTTGATGAAAACCTGTGGTGGGGAAACCTAGAAACATTTGCTGCAATGGGTGATGAGAACGGTTTATTCATAGTTGTAACTTCCAGCCGGAACTGGTTCCCTACTGATAAACCCTGCAGAATTTTCCCGCTGACAGTAAAAATCGAAAATCACAGAACAATATCTTCATCCATAGAATTTTCTCCATATAAGATAATTGCTTTGTAAGACCTAGTCGTGCCGCGAATAAATAAGGAGAAGAATCTTATTATGTTTTGAATTACATCTGTTAATTTTCCTGATTATTTTTGTTTTATTCCAATTACAATAGACTGAATAATGATAAATTCCAGGGCGGCATCAGAAGAAACGCTTAAATTTTGCAATAAATTTCCCAATTTATTGAGTAAACCCCTTGGGAATACGGGTTTGACCGTTACGGCTTGCGGATTTGGCGCATACAGGGTTGATTACCGCGTAAGGGAGCATTTTGAATCGCTTGAGTATGCAATTACAAGCGGAATAAACCTGGTCGATACATCAGCAAATTATTCCGATGGCGGCAGTGAGATACTAATAGGCAATGTAATGGGTGAACTGATAAATGAAAAGAAGATCAGGAGGGAGGAAATTGTAATTGTTTCCAAAGGAGGCTACCTTCAGGGCAAGAATCTGGAAGCTGCCAAAAAGATGAAAGAAGATGGTGTTGGCTATAAAGAAGTAACCGAATATGCAGAAAATATCTGGCACTGCATTCACCCCGATTTTCTAAGGGACCAGATTACGCTTTCACTTGAAAGAATGAAACTCGAAACCATCGATGTTTACCTGCTGCATAACCCCGAATATTTTCTTGATTCACCCCTTGCAAAGGAAATAGAGCTTGATGAACTGAGGCATGAATACTACAACCGCATCAAAAAAGCTTTTGCCTATCTGGAAGAAGAAGTAACCGGCGGAAGGATAGGCTGTTATGGTATTTCTTCCAACTCATTTGTGAAGTCCCCGCACGACCCAGTATTTACATCATTTCAGCAATGCCTGAGCTCTGCAAATGAACTATCCGCTGAAAACAATTTCAAAGTAATTGAATTTCCTTTGAATCTGAATGAACGCGGGGCGATCATTAATAAGAATCAGCGCGGCGATACTGCAAGCCTTGTTGATTTTGCTGCGAAAAATAATTTCGGTATGCTTGTTAACCGCCCGCTCAATGCAATCAGCGAAACCGGTTTGACCCGACTGGCTGATTTTGAGGTTAATATAGATTTTGCGAAAATGGATGAAGCACAGATAATTGCAGAGATAAGTCTTTTGGATTCAATGGAAGAAGATTTCAGCCGTGAATATCTGGAAATACTCAACCTATCGGAAGAGAACAAAAAAGCGGTCAATTATTTCCTGAAAGCAGGCCAGTTACTGAAAGAAAACTGGAAAAGCTTCGGAAGCATTGAAAACTTTAATGATATAAAGAAGCAGTTTCTTATTCCAAGGGTTAACTTTGCATTTACAACTCTTGTGTCATCTCCAAACTTAACAGATGAAATGAAGGACCAGCTGGATAAGATCGCCAAACAGACAAATAAGCTGATGCGGGTCATGGATAGTATTTACGGGCTAAAGGGAAATGCAGGCTCGAAAGAACTTCATTTGAAACTCAATAAGATCGTGGAACCGGGCGAAGCTGACAAATTCAAGGACCTGACACTCTCACAAAAAGCCATTCTCTTCATAAATTCAATTGAAGCCATAAGCTGTACGCTGGTTGGAATGCGGCAGGAAAAATATGTTGATGATGTTACCCAATGCCTCAAAGCGCCTAAAATAAAAAATGTTCTTGAGAAGTGGGAGAACCTCTGAGAAATAGCAGCTATTTAAATAATTACTGCTTCATCTTTAACTGCTTCGGACTATTTAATATTATCTGCGGTTTACCTTTATACATCGATACCCTGCCTGTTACTTCCACTTTCTTGTTCCTGTACTTATCTATTTCGGGGAAGTCGCTGAATTGCCTGGCAAATATGACTGCCGTAAAGGGATTATTCGGGTACTTCTCGATAAAATTAAGATAGGCAACCTTTTCTGACTGGTAAATATCTGCAACAAATCCATTTACTGTAACGGTTTTTCCGTTATAATCACCAGCCTCAAGGGGTGTTATTACTGCAACGGGTTTCTCGTTTTCGAAATCCTGTTTATAATTGTTCCCGGTTTTCTTTTCACTTGAAGCGCTATCCTTCATTGTTGAGGTGGAATCGACGTTCTGTTCCTTTTTCACATTATCGGTTTTTTCCTGCTTTGTTTCCGTTTTATCATCAGCATATTCGGTGTTCTTATCGTCTTTACCGCATGAAAAGATCACGGGAATGATAAGCGAAACCAGAATAATATTAAGTGTTTTCATTGGATATTATTAATTTGAAGGATATTTTTTATCCGGGTAAATAATTATTTTAAAATTAAAAAAACAGCCTGCAGCGTTAATTGCAGGCTTAAAAATATAAATTCAATAACTCAATATCAATGATTATAATATAATCACTTTCTATGTTTTTTCTTAGCTTTTTTGCGGCTTGCTTTAACTGTTTTTTTCCTGTGTTTTGAAGTTGGCGCTTTTCCATTAATTAAAAATGCCTGTGCTGCAGCAAGCCTTGCAATAGGAAGCCTGAAAGGAGAACAGCTTACATAATCAAGCCCGATCCTGTGGCATAATTCTATTGTATGCGGGTCGCCGCCATGTTCTCCGCAAATACCTACTTTAAGCTTTGGTTTAACGCTTCTTCCTTTATCAACTGCCATTTTAACAAGCTCGCCTACTGCACTATCGATAGAAACGAACGGATCTATCGGAATAATATCCTTCACAATATAGTGCGGTAAAAATGTACCCGAATCATCGCGTGAAAGCCCCATTGTCAACTGGGTAAGGTCGTTGGTTCCGAAAGAAAAGAACTCCGCAACACCTGCAATTTCATCAGCAGTTAAGGCTGCGCGGGGTACTTCAATCATAGTACCAACGTGATATTCAAACTTCACGCCGGTTTCATTCATAACTTCTCCGGCTATTTTTCTAACAACTGCTGTCTGGTTTTCAAGTTCTTTATAATAGCCAACAAGCGGTATCATTACTTCAGGTTTAACATTAATACCGCTCTTTTTTGCCTCGGCTGCAGCTGAAAATATTGCTCTAACCTGCATTGCAGTAATTTCCGGGTAAACTATTCCCAGCCTGCACCCTCTGTGACCCATCATCGGGTTAAATTCATGCAGACTTTCCACTTTAGCTTTTATCTCTTCAAACGGTTTACCAAGTTTTTCTGAAAGCTCTATCTGTTCACTTTCTTTATTTGGTAAAAATTCATGAAGCGGCGGGTCAAGTGTTCTGATGGTCACCGGCAGGTCACCCATTACTTTGAATATTCCAAGGAAATCATCTTTCTGGTACGGGAAAAGCTTTGCAAGCGCTGCTTCCCTTTCTTCAAGAGTATCAGCAAGGATCATTTCTCTTACTGCATCTATCCTGTCTCCGCCAAAGAACATGTGCTCAGTCCTGCAGAGTCCGATGCCCTGCGCACCAAAAGCCAAAGCGTTTTCGCACTGATCAGGCTGGTCCGCGTTTGTTCTTACTTTTAATGTCCGGTATTTATCTGCCCAATGCATTACCTTTTCATATATTGCATATGTTTCGGAATCTTCGGGTTTTAATGATTTCCCGATAAGTACCTGCAGAATCTCAGATTCTTTTGTATGTAACTTCCCTTCGATCACTTCGCCTGTTGTACCGTCAATTGAAAGCCAGTCGCCTTCTTTGAGATGGAAGTTTTTACCGTCTTCAGTTACCTGGAGTTCTCTTGCTGCATAGTCCACTTCAAGCGCTCCGCATCCGGCAACACATACTTTACCCATCTGCCGGGCAACTAAAGCCGCATGAGATGTCATCCCTCCTCTTGCAGTCAGAATTCCTTCTGATGCGTTCATTCCCTTAATATCTTCAGGTGATGTTTCAACACGCACAAGAATAACCTGCTCTCCTTTTGCGGCTGCAGCTTCAGCATCGGCGGCATTAAAGTAAATTTTACCTGTAGCTGCGCCGGGTCCAGCATTCAAGCCTTTGGCAATCAGCCTTCCCTGTTTTACAGCGTCATCTTTCTCCGTATTATCAAAAATCGGCCTTAAAAGCTGATTAAGCTGGTCAGGTTCAATTCTCAATAGAGCATCTTTTTCAGATATCAGCTTTTCTGCTACCATATCAACAGCAATTTTTACTGCGGAAGCACCGGTTCTTTTTCCGACCCTGCACTGAAGGATAAACAGCTTACCGTCCTGAATGGTAAATTCAATATCCATCATATCCCCGTAATGACGTTCCAGTGTTTTTCTGACTTTTTCAAGCTGGGTATACATTCCTGTATCCTGATCATTAAGCGTTGATATTGGCAGCGGTGTCCTTGTGCCGGCAACAACATCTTCACCCTGGGCATTCATAAGATACTCACCGTAAAATACGTTCTCTCCGGTCGAAGGATCGCGTGTAAATGCTACTCCTGTACCCGAAGTTTCGCCCATATTGCCAAATACCATCGATTGCACGTTTACCGCCGTTCCCCATGACTCGGGAATGCTGTTGAGCCTTCTGTATACAATAGCTCTCTCATTCATCCATGAATTAAAAACGGCGTCTACAGCTCCGTTTATCTGTTCCATCGGGTCTTCAGGAAATTCACGGCCAAGCCTGTTTTTAATTTCTATCTTGAACTTCATCACCAGGTCTTTAAGATCTTCGGCAGTCAGTTCAGTATCCAGTTTAATTCCTTTTTCTCTTTTCTTTGTTTCGATAATCAGCTCGAAGGGGTCTCTTCCGTCTTTTGTATGTGGCCTCAGGTCCATTACAACATCGCCGTACATCTGCACAAACCGGCGGTAAGAGTCATAAGCAAACCTTTCATTGCCTGTCATTTCAATAAGTCCGTGTACAGTATCGTCGTTCAATCCGAGATTCAGGATTGTATCCATCATTCCGGGCATCGAGGCTCTTCCGCCTGAGCGCACAGATACAAGCAGCGGATCTTTTTTATCTCCAAACTTCTTCCCGATCTCTCTTTCCATTTTCCTGAGAGCAGATTTGACCTGGGATTTTAATTCTTTGGGATATTTGTGGTTGTTCTTGTAGTAATGGGTGCATACTTCTGTTGTTATTGTGAAACCGGGCGGAACAGGCAGCTTCAGATTGACCATTTCTGCAAGGTTAGCGCCTTTGCCTCCAAGCAGCGGTTTCAGCGATGCTTTGCCATCGGCCTTTTTACCGCCAAAATAGTATACTAATTTTTTAGGCATATTATCAGATTTTAAATTGGATCAAAAATAAGTTAATTATATATGAAGGCGGAAGCACAGTCAACTCTAATGATATAAGTCTTTCAAAAAAAAATACTAAATATCGAAGTAGTTTTTCTCCTCTTCCCTGAATATTTTCAGAACTTCTTCCGGAGAATCTGCTTCCAGTAGTCTTTCTCTGAACTCATCCTTATTCATCAATCTTGAAATTCGGCTTAATAATTTAATATGGGTATTCAATAGGTTTTCTTTACCTACTAACAGAAAAATAAACCTGACCGGTTCGCCGTCAATTGAGTCGAAATCGATCGGCTCTTTAGTAATAGCAAACGCTGCAACAACATCGCTGATTGAATCAGTTTTACCATGCGGGATGGCAAAACCTTTCCCAACTCCGGTGGAAACCAGTTTTTCCCTTTCAAAAATTGTTTGTGAGACTTTGTTTAAATCAAGGATTTTGCCGGACTTTGCTGCAAGATCAATTATTTTTTTAATAGCATCTTCTTTATCAGCCCCATCCATATTCACTGCTATTACATCTGTACTTAGAATATCCGAAATTTTCATGAACTATATCTAATAAGATAATTATGTGTCAATACAAAGTTAGTAAATTTTGAGCTAAGATAAAATTAAGATTTTATTGCGTATTTCAATGAATTACGGATTGAATAATGTTTATCTTATTGTTATTAACCAACATAATTGCTCAAAATACCTGCAATTTTATGCCTTTTGCTCAAATGGTTTAAGGTTGATCTTACAGCCCTTTTAACAACCGGGCTTTCGTCATTAATAAGCAATCTCAGGAATTTCACTGCTTCTTTCGGGTAACGGTTCCCGAAACTGTTATTAAAAGCCATTGCAGCATTCCACCTAACGTACACATTTTTTACTCTTATCATTTTCCCGATTAACATGAACATTTCTTCGGGGAAGGCATTTCCGAAATACGAGCCAAGTATGAACGGTCCCAGGTTTTTCCTGACATACATTGATGAATCGTAAAGCAGGGGTTCTAACAGGCTAAAAGCTTTTTTAAGGGTAACGGGGTCTTTTCTGTCACGAAGCCCCACTGCTGCGAGTACAACTCCTCTGCGGATATTTTCGGATCTGTCCTTAGTCCATTTTCTAAGTGTTGAGTAAAACCCGGGATTTAACTTCAGCGTTTCTGCCAGGGCTCCCGCTGCATATTCGCGCACTTCCCAGTTATCATCATCTGTGATCTTATACAAAAAACCTTCAACTTTCTTTTTGTTGTAAGAATATGCACGATGCAATACATGAATGCCGATTTCTTTCGCATTGTTTGATTTTAACCGAAGGATCTTTTTACCCGCCTCAAAAAACATCTTTTCCTGACTGCCAATCGGATTTTCAATTATTGACTTAACGATTTCTTTTATCACAAACCTTTTGTCTTTCATCTTCGCAGTCCCGGCATGTTTGGTAGAAATTGGGTCAAGAACCAGCACAGCCGATACGTAATCTTTCTTAGCTATTGCTGATCTGACCTGCAGCTTATGTTTAATTGTAAGTAAAGTGTCTTTCATAAGATATAAAAATAACAATAAAAAAAGTCCGCTGCAATTATGTTTAACGGACTTTGAACATTTTTGTTATAAAAGAATAAATACCTATTTTTTAGTTTTATGATATTTATTATTATTTCTTAGGTTGATTTTTTTTGCTGTAGCACTTATTCCCGCTCCCTTTATCCTGTGCAAAGAGGGTAAACGATAAAAACAATATACAATGTATGAATAATAATTTCATTTTAACAAAACCATCTTCCTACTATCAATATGTCATTAGAAACTTTATAATAGCAACAACTTACCAAATCGGTCTATTTCTTGATCTTTTCGTACTCCGGCATTACAAAACCTTTAATAAAACCCGATTCAGGTTTTACTTCAAAAGCTTTATCTATCCACTTCTTTGCATCATCGGGCTTTTCCATTTTAATATAGCACATTGCTACCATGCCTGCTGCCTGGTCATTACCCCAATTGGGATACGTTTCGTCAACAGGTTTATATGTCTGGAAATTCTCCCAGGATTTTTCAAACAGCGGCAATGCTTTATCAACTCCCCCGCCGAAATTTTCAGGTGTATAGAATACATTGAAACCGTCGATCAGGTAATACCTCGGATTATTCGGTTCCAGTTTATAGGCCATATCTTTTGCTTCAGTGCTCTTGGCAATGATATCGTTCATCTTATTGGGCTCATACTGCCACCTGTTGCTTTGCACAGCCATTTTCATGATATAAGCCTCGGCAAAATCATCTTTCATATCAGTA
>JANWKI010000014.1 GCA_025451455.1 Ignavibacteria bacterium | reverse complement strand
TGGTTCGCAAATAAGTTTATTAATAATGTTGAACCTCCGGTAAGGCTAAGGCTCAAAGCCCCGAAGAAATGGAGGCCTGATTCAAAGATAAATAAAACCAAAGCTGTAACAGCATATCTTCAGCTGCAGGACAGGTGGATGGACCTGATATACCGCTCAGCGGGCTGGGATATCAATAAAATTAAACTTCCTTCGCCTGCATCAAATATTATCAGATTTACCGGTTATGAAATGCTTGGTGTTAATTCAGCTCACCAGCGGAGGCATTTATTACAGGCAAAAAAAGTTTGGGAAGAAATCAAAAATTAATATTTAAAGGAGCTTATAAATGTCACTTTCATCATTTAATTTTAAACAATGGATCGAAGAAAACCGCCACCTGCTCAAACCCCCGGTCGGCAACAAGTGCATGGTGGATGGTGACCTGATTGTCATGGTAGTGGGCGGACCAAACGCACGGAAAGATTATCACTTTGAAGACGGGGCTGAATTCTTCTACCAGATTGAGGGCGATATAATTGTTAAAGTGATCGAAGACGGGAAACCTAAAGATGTTCATATTAAAGAGGGCGAGATGTTCTACCTTCCCCCCAATACTCCGCACTCCCCCCAAAGGCCAGCCGATACTATAGGACTGGTTATAGAGCGCAAAAGGGATGAAAAAGAGCTGGATGCATTCCAGTGGTACTGCGAAAATTGCGGAAATAAGATCCATGAGGAATTTGTCAAGCTTGATAATATTGTAACACAGCTTCCTCCAATATTTGAAAGGTTCTGGAATGATATTGAAAAACGGACATGTAAGAAGTGCGGTACCGTAATGAATCCGCCGGAGAAGAAGTAAATTAAAAATTACGAATTAAGAATTACGAATTTATTAGTCTTATGAAAGAAAATGTTATCTTAGAGAAATCCTATAAATTTGCTGTAAGGATAATAAATCTTTACCTTTATCTGAAAGACAAGAAAGAATTTGAACTTGGCAACCAGATCTTAAGAAGCGGAACATCAATCGGGTCAAATGTGGAGGAAGCAATTGGCGGTTATTCAAGAAAAGATTTTTCCGCAAAATTAGGCATAGCATATAGAGAAGCAAGGGAAACCAGCTTCAGGCTCAGGCTTCTTCACGACACTGGTTTCATTGATTCAAAACTCTTTAATTCTCTGTTTGAAGATTGTGAGGAAATTCTGAAGATTTTAGGTTCAATCCAAAAAACTTTAAAGACCAGCAATTCGTAATTCCTAATTGAGAATTTTTAATTGAAAATAGACATACATACTCATATTCTTCCGGAGCGATGGCCGGACCTTAACAAAAAATATAATACAAACGGCTTTGTTACTATAGAACATCACAAGCCCTGCTGTGCAAAGATGATGATAGGTGATAAAGTGTTCCGTGAGATCACCGATAACTCATGGGATAAATCCGTGAGGATAGAGGATTGTGATAAAACCGGAGTTGACCTGCAGGTGCTTTCAACTGTTCCGGTAATGTTCAATTATTGGGCTAAACCGGAGGAGACCTATGATCTCTCCAGATACTTAAACGACCACATTGCACAGGTGACCTCCGATAATCCGAAAAGATTCGCCGGACTCGGGACCCTCCCGATGCAGGATACAAGGCTTGCAATTAAAGAACTTGAACGATGCATGAAAGAGCTTGATTTGGCGGGAGTTGAAATCGGTACTCACATTCATGGCCGTAATCTTGATGATGAATCTGTATTTGAAATATTTACTGCATGTGAAGAATTGGGTGCTGCTGTGTTTATCCACCCGTGGGATATGCTTGGCAAAGACAGGATGTCCGATTACTGGCTTCCCTGGCTTGTCGGGATGCCTGCAGAAACATCGCTTGCAATATGTTCCATGATATTCGGGGGAGTATTTGAGAAGCTCAAAAAACTGAGAGTATGTTTTGCTCACGGCGGCGGCTCATTCCCGTTCTCTATAGGCAGAATTGAGCATGGATTCAACGTAAGACCTGATCTTGTTGCTACTAAAAATAAGATCAACCCGCGTGAATACCTGGGTAAGTTTTATCTTGATTCCCTTGTGCATGATGAACTGGCGCTTGAATTCCTGATCGATCTTATCGGTGAAGATAACATTATTATGGGGTCTGATTATCCCTTTCCGCTTGGAGAGCACATACCCGGAAAGCTCATAGAATCAATGGCCGAGCTGAATAATACAGTGAAAGAAAAACTGCTTTGGAAAAATGCTGCTGAGTTCCTTGGGCTTAATGAACATGTAATTCATTCCCTTCAATCATAAACTCTTTATTTTACCTGTAACTTATGTTATGTTATCATTAAATTTGCAGCATGCAGGTTGAATTCGTCATAAATAAAATTAAGTACAGTATTGATAGCGGACACCCTATTGATATTTCAATACCGCTTGATTTTAAAGGGGAGCAGCCGAACATCTATAATGCTGAGAAAGCAAGCTCAAAAGCATGTGAGATCGGCAGTTTTATCGGCGATACCCGCAGAGGAGGAAGCTGCAATTTTGAAGAGTACAGGCTGATCGCCCACTGTAACGGCACCCATACCGAGTGCGCCGGGCATATTACAGATGAAAGGATATCTATACAGAAAGTACTGAAGGATGCCTTTATCCCGACAACGCTTATTACTATCGAACCTGAAAAAGCATTGGATACCCCGGATAGCTACGACCCGAAGAAAAATGAAAGCGACAGGCTTATTACTTGCAGAATTTTGAAAGATGCTCTTGAGTCTGCAGAGCCTGGTTTTCTGGAAGGACTTGTGATAAGAACTATACCAAACGATAACTCAAAAAAGTCAAGAAAATATATGGATACATTGCCTCCCTTCCTTTCAAAAGAAGGGGTGGAATTTATTGTTAAACTTGGGGTCAAACACCTTCTGCTTGATATTCCTTCAGTCGACAGGGCTTTTGACGAAGGAAAGCTTTCAGCACATCACATTTACTGGAATATTGAACAGGGAAGCCACAGCGTTGATTCAGGGAATTATTCTCCCAAAACTATCACAGAAATGGTTTATGCTGGTAATGAAGTAATGGACGGGCCGTATTTACTGAACATTCAGATAGCGCCGTTTGTGAGCGATGCATCTCCCAGCAGGCCGGTTCTGTTTCAATTAACAATTAACAATAAACAATAAACAATATGAATCAGGGCTTAGTCAATTGGTATAGAATATGAACTATAAAAGATAAAATAAAATGAAAAAAATAATAATACTGCTTTCAATCATTTTTTCTGTGAGCCTGTTCTCACAGTCAGGTGATACCATTTCAACAGCTTCCGGGCTGAAATATATTGTCCTGAAAAACGGCAAAGGCAAAAAGTCTGAAACCGGCAAGGTAGCTGAGGTTCATTACACAGGCTGGCTTGTTGACGGAAAGAAATTCGATTCATCACGCGACAGGAAACAAACTCTGGAGTTTATCCTTGGCACTTCACGGATCATAAAAGGATGGAATGAGGGTGTTGCCCTTATGAAAGTGGGGGACGAGTTCAGGTTCATTCTGCCTCCTGAGCTTGGATATGGCGATAAGGGTTCAGGCGATGTGATACCGCCTGATGCTACACTGATATTTGATATAGAACTGATAAATGTTTTCAAAGCAAAGAAATCCATTGTTGATACTTTGATGACCATTACCATGGATGTGGGTGTTGATAAAGCAATTGAGACATATGAAGAGCTGAAGTATGATTATGAAGATGTTTATGATTTTAAAGAAGCCCAGCTTAACATTCTGGGTTACGAGCTGTTACAGGCAGGAAAGAACAAGGAAGCAATAAAGATATTCAAGCTTAATGTCGAGCAGTTCCCCAAAGCTTTTAATGTTTATGACAGCCTTGGAGAGGCATATATGATTAACGGCGATAAAAAGCTTGCGATAAAGAATTATGAAAAATCGCTGAAGCTTAATCCGGATAATGATAATGCAAAGAAGATGCTGGAGAGCTTAAGATCAAATTAAGGAAAGGAATATGGAACTAAAAGAACTTGAATTTATTGCGGGCTTGTGGAAAGGAAAAGGCACGGCAGAGGTCAACTCCGTTAAGGGTGCTGATTATGATGAAGAAACAATATTTGAATTCGAAAAGGAAAAGCAGCTGATATTTTATGTACAAAAGACATGGAGGACTGTTGATGGGAAGCGAATTGAAATGCTGCATTTTGAATCAGGGTTCATCAGGAAAAATGATGCAGGAATTATTCAGCTTTCCAACTCACAGGGCAACGGCAGGGTCGAAGTAATGGAGCTTGAGGATACATCTTTAAATGATAAAAATGCGGTATTGATGTTTGTATCAAAATCGCACGGAAATGATCCAAGGATGATAGAAACAACGAGGCAATTCACCTTTAACGGCAGCAAAATGAAATATGAGATGAAAATGGCAACAATTATGAATGATAAACTTACAGGGCATTTAAGAGCTGAATTGGAGAAAGCTCAAAAATGATATTTGAAAGCAATAAATCTTATGCCGAAAATCTGGATTCTCTTGACCCCTTAAGATCATACCGTGATAAATTCTTTATTCCTAAAAACACAAAGGGTGAAGATCTTGTGTACTTTGCAGGGAATTCGCTCGGACTCCAGCCCAAAACTGTACGCTCATATGTTGAGCAGGAATTAAAGGACTGGGAAACAATGGGAGTTGAAGGCCATATGCATGCCAAACATCCATGGCTTCCATACCATGAATACCTTACTGAGCAGACTGCAAGGCTTGTTGGAGCCCTTCCTGATGAAGTTGTGAATATGAACTCCCTTACAGTGAACCTTCATTTAATGCTTGTTTCGTTTTACAGGCCAATAGCAAACCGTCATAAAATACTTATAGAATCAAATGCTTTTCCATCTGATCACTATGCACTTCAGTCACAGATAAAATTCCACGGTTACGATCCGGCTGAAGCACTCGTTGAAATGAAGCCGCGAGAAGGTGAATCAGTGATCAGGACAGAAGATATCGAAGCATTAATTGAAAAAGAGGGCAGCTCTACAGCGCTTATATTGTTCGCAGGGGTGAACTATTACACCGGTCAGGCATTTGAATATGAACGCATTACAAAAGCAGGTCATGCAAAAGGCTGTGTTGTCGGGTTTGACCATGCCCATGCTGCAGGAAATC
>JANWKI010000013.1 GCA_025451455.1 Ignavibacteria bacterium | reverse complement strand
GATATCAAAAAAGAGTATTTCAAGCTGATTCAAAAAGGAATGTATCTTGTTGTAAACGGGAACGGTACTGCCAGAGGGATCAGAACCTCTGATGTCCAGATCGCCGGAAAGACAGGGACAGCTCAGAACCCGCACGGCAGAGACCACTCATGGTTCATAGCTTATGCACCAGCCGATGACCCTAAGATAGCGATTTGTGTAATGGTAGAAAATGCAGGTTTTGGTGCAACGGTGGCAGCGCCTATAGCCCAGCGTATTATTCTGAAGTATCTGCTTGGACTTACTGATGATTCTGAAGTGAAAGAAATATCAGGGCACACTGATTGAAAACATATTTAGAATTATAAACATTTTCACAAAAAATTATTAATGCAGACAAAGATTTTTGAAAGATTCAATTTTATCGTGTTCATATGCGGTTTCAGCCTGATCACTTTCGGGCTGATAGCTATTTACAGTGCAACTTTTGGAAATGAACTTGTCTCTGGTAATTTTAACAAACAGCTGATATCTGCCATCATCGGTATTTTTATTGTACTGGCAATAATGTACACGCCGCCAAAATACATAGCAATGTCTTCCTATGTATTTTACATCATCGTACTCATAATGCTTGCTGCCGTTCTTATGCTGGGGAAGAAGATCAAAGGTCAGACAAGCTGGTTCAGCATTGCCGGTTTTGGTATTCAGCCTTCGGAATTTGCAAAAGTGGCAACCGTGCTGGCGCTTGCTTTCTTCCTTTCAAGCAAAACACAGGATGCTGATGTAACCAAGCCAAAAGATTTTTTCTATGCAGTCGGGATCTGCCTGATACCTGTAGCTCTTATTATGCTTCAGCCCGATATGGGAACTACCCTTGTATTTTTGTTCTTTCTGTTGCCTGTGCTTTACTGGGCGGGGATGCCGAACTATATCATGTTCTTCATTGTGGCGCCTGTAATTACTGCGATTTGCGCATTTCTCGGGACGTGGTATTTTGTTGCGGCAGTACTGTTTATTATTGCGATGATGTTCGTTTTCAAACGGAACCTGCTTATTTCTGTGGTGCTTGTCTCTCTTACCATTGCATCGGGCCTGTCAGTAAATATGGTTTACAACAGGCTTCAGCCTTACCAGCAGAAGAGGATAGTTTCAATGTTTAATCCTGAATCCGATCCGCTTGGTGCAGGGTACAATGTTATCCAGTCAAAGATAGCAATTGGATCCGGCGGACTGACAGGAAAAGGATTCCTCCAGGGTACTCAAACACAGCTTAAATACATTCCGGAACAATGGACAGATTTCATTTTCTGTATGGTGGGGGAGGAGTTTGGCTTTGCCGGCTCCATTGCAGTGGTGCTGCTCTTTTTTATCCTGATATGGCAAACCATACATATAGCTTATATGTGTAAAAACCAGTTCCTGAGTATTTGCTGTATCGGTTTTGCTACGATATTTTCTTTCCATATTCTTATCAATCTTGGCATGATAATGGGTATAATGCCCGTTATCGGAATCCCGTTGCCGTTTATGAGCTACGGTGTCTCGTTCCTGCTTTCAAACCTCATTATGCTTGGGATAATACTCAATGCTTACAGGAACAGGAAAGATTACGTTTAAACGTGAAACGTGAAATGTCAAACGTGAAACGATTCATAATGAAAACAAAAACAAGCAAAAAAAATTCGTAATTCATAATTTCTAATTTTTAATTTGAAACAGGTTGCATTTCTCTAAAAAATTTAAACAGGCATTACGCGAAACCGACTCACATTTAGTTGTAGGGCTTGATACGGATATATCTAAAATCCCGATGTTCCTTCAGAGCGAAGTTAATCCTGTGGCAGCATTCAACGATCTTGTCATAGAGGCTACAAAAGAGTACGTATGCGGATATAAACTTAATATTGCATTTTATGAGCGCGGACCGGAAGCAGGATTTGCAGCTATAAGGTCAACACTTGCAGCAATCCCTGAAAACCTGATCACGATTGCGGATGCAAAGCGCGGTGATATTGAAAATACCACTGAGCTTTACGCAAAGGCATTCCTTGATGATTTTGGATTTGATTCAGTTACAGTACAGCCGTATATGGGGCAGGATTCAGCGCGTCCATTTTTGCGGCGAAAGAATAAATTCGTGTGGATGCTTGCGCTTACATCAAATTACGGGGCAAATGATTTCCAGTTCCTAAAAGTAGGCAGGCAGCCGCTCTGGGAAATTATAGTTGAAAAAGCCGTATCATGGAACGACCAGAAGATCGGGTTTGTAATGGGTGCAAGCCATACAAGGGAGCTTGAAAAGATAACCAAAGATCTCCCCGAAACTCCGCTTTTAATACCCGGCATAGGAGCGCAGAAAGGGTCACTTGAAAAAACCATTAATTCTCTGAATCACAGCCTGTTTGTAATAAATCAAAGCCGTTCGATAATATATTCAGCCCCAAAAGCCGAAAATGCCGAAGAATTCAAGTCTATCACCGGTGAAGCTGCACAAAAAGCACGGGATGAAATAAACGGTTTTTTGATGCTGAAAAAGAAGTAATTTAATTATCATATTTTTTACGATTTTTCTTAGATACGACCTGTCCATTCCTTCAACATGCGACACCTACGGTGTCGTATATAATATCGCAGTTTATTACAAACATTTGACGCCTACGGCGTCATTTTGTGTTAATGTGCCCGCCTTTGGCATGGTTTTTACCAACAGCAAAAACATAATTTATTGAGACGACCGTTAGGTCTTTTTTTTATTTTAGGGACGCATGTTTGCGTCCCTGCAAGATGATTCCCGGTATCACCGGCTATAAAATTTAACATTTAATAAAAATTTATTATCTTTGTGCACAGGTGCCCTTGTGGCAAGTAAAAATGAAGCCCAAATTAAATATAAACGAATCATTCATCTGCAAAATATGGGAAGGCGGAGCAGAGTATTATTCCGGCCTTGTTGCGGATAATGGTGAGGATATCGAAATAGTTGATTATGGCACGCGGAATTATGATTCCGGACCTGATTATAAGAATGCAAAAGTAAAAATAGGCGGAAAAGTCTATTCAGGTGATGTAGAAATTCACCGTGATTTTAAAAACTGGGCAGAACACGATCATCCAAAAGACAGGAAATATAATTCAGTAGTACTGCATGTAGTCCTGTGGGATAGCGATATAAACACACCCCCAAAGCTCCGCATAAAACGTGAACTGCCTACAGTAATTCTATCCAATTTCCTTAATCAGTCAATCCACGACGTGTGGCAGGATATTATCAGCAAGCCATCAGATAAATTCCTCCTTCCATGTTCTGATGTCAGCCATCTTGCGCCTGATGATGTTGTAACAAACTGGTTTAGTAAACTTTCTATTGAACGCCTGAAGATAAAGACAGAGAGAATTAAGCACAGGCTTGAGGAAATCTCAAATAAAAGCGAAAGTGCATCTGCGGGTCCCCAAAAGAAAAGCCTTTGGGAACAGGTGCTGTATGAATTTGTGTTTGAAGCCCTGGGATACTCCAAAAACAAAGAACAGATGATGAGGCTTGCCGAAAACCTGCCACTTAGAAAGCTCCGTTCCATATTAAGCGGCGAAGAACAGGATCTGATAGAAGTACAATCAGCTCTGTTTGGTTCAGCAGGGTTACTCTTTGATGTAAGATGTAAGGACGGCTATATAGATAAAATAAAAGAGAATTGGAAAGATTTTGAAGGCAGGTTATCAGCTCAAAGACAAAACAGGAACGACTGGAATTTCTTCAGGCTGCGGCCGCAGAATTTCCCAACAATAAGAATTGCTTATGGCTCGCAATTTATTCTGGAGCTGATAAAAGGTGAATTGCTTAAATCGATAATATTGATATTTGGTACAGATGATTTTAAAATTCAGGGAGCAGTAAAACGGTTATCAAAATTATTTTATCCTGTTGCTGATGAATACTGGAATACACACTATGACTTTGGCAAAAGTTCAAAGGCTGTGAGTAAGCTCCTGGGCACTCAGAGAATTAGCGATATTATTATCAATGTCATTATTCCGCTTGTATATCTGTATTCAAAAATATTTAAAGATCAGCACATTAAGGAAAATGTCCTTGGTCTTTACAGAAATCTGAAAATTAACCCTGAAAATTCTATACTAAGGGTAATAGAGAAGCAGGTTTTGAAAAACAGAAACATAGAGATCACAACACCTGAAATGGAACAGGCAGCAATACAGTTATACAATTTCTACTGTACCCGCGGGAGATGTGATGAATGTGAGATTGGAAAAAGAGTGTTTAAGAACACGGGGTATGAATACAGGTTAATTTATTACTAACGGTTATAATTACAACGGTCTTTGCAAGAATACCTGAAAATATTCAAAAATCGTTCACCAGCCCAAAGTGCAGTTTACCCTCAAGGATTGAATCTCCCTTGCCAAGCGCATAGCTGACTCCAAACATACCCAAAGCTGTTTCTATCCTGATACCAAGCCCGTAACCGTAAATAAATCCCTCCACGGCAGGTACTTTGTAGATATCGTCGGCAGGAGTTCTGTAATAACCCAAATCGTAAAATACCGCAACAAAGCTTCTTCGGGTTAGTGAATATCGCAACTCTAAATTGCTCCACGCTGCACGTGAGGCAAGGAACTGGCCTTCCCTGTAACCTCTTACAGAAGCAATTCCTCCAAGCCTGTATAGATCTGCTTCTTCGTATCTGGGGGAACGTATTTCAATACCATGGACTCCAATTAAAGAGCTTTGCCTCTTGAAAAAAGAATAGTAAAAGTCAAGATTTGCAACTCCTTTTTGCACAGTAAAATCACTCGGAATGTTTTGCCCTTCAAATGAGGAAGTATTATATATTTTCTTCTGCCCTACTGAATAACTTGATCTGTAAAATATGCCTGAAAGAGGATTATAAACATAGTCACGGCTGTCAAATTTTAATTCAACACCTGCTGACAGGAGCCTGCTATCGAAGACCGAAAATAAATTTGATGTATTGGCAAGGGTTGGGATAATCCTTTCAAAATCAAACAGAGCCGATAAAGTGAACTTTTTTGATACCAATGCATCAGTTTTCATATTGATGACCCTTTTGATGAATGTAGAGTCTTCTATCCTCTGAAGGAATCCCATACTTATGTTTACAGGGTATCCAATAAACCATGGTTCAAAATAACGGAGTTCAAGCTCCTGTGTAGTCTTTTGTTCCTTTCGGAACCTGGCTTCAATTTTTCGTCCTGTTCCGAAAAGGTTTCTGATTGAAAGATCAACAAATCCTGTGAAATAACCCTTGTCTTCATTCTGCGTTGGCGGGACATATCCCAGTATGCCGTCAAATGTATTGGTATTCCCTTCTTTTACTTTTATTTGAAGTACAGTTGAGTTTTTGTACTTCAGGATCTTTGGCTGCTCAACGCTTTCAAAATACCCCAGATTTTCAAGCCTTCTTTTGATATCATTCAGGGTTTCTTTTGATATAGTATTGTTCTCTCCAAGCCTTACTTCTCT
>JANWKI010000012.1 GCA_025451455.1 Ignavibacteria bacterium | reverse complement strand
GCCGAAACATTGTTTGGGGATGAATACATTGTTGAAAAAGCAGTGTGGTATATACCGCTCTCAGGCGGAAGAAGCTTTATACCCCTGGAATCAATTGCTGTGCTTATGAAGAAGATAACCAGGAAAAATACAGGAATTTTTCTCATAAAACATTCAGGAAGTTTACTCATTGTACTTTCACATAATTAGGCCTGTTATAAAATAAACGGAATCCATGCCTTAACATGTTCCAATATGAGGGATTCGGATTTTCTTCGCTTGTTTCTGCAGTATCAACAAATATCCATTTTACACCACGCTCCCTTGCGGCATCAATCCTTCGGGAAAGAAGCTCACCCTGTATGCCGCGTCTTCTGTATTCCGGAAGTACATTTGCAAATGCAAGATAAGCATATTCACCGGTAATACAAACCGCAGCGGAACCTGCAATTTTATCCCTGTCAAATGCCATGAATGTTACCCATTCTTTTCTGCCAACAGCAGAAGAAGCAATGTCATCAAACTCGTGAGGGAATGAAAATATTTCATCGAGTATCCTTCCGAAATCTGCCGCAAACTCTGTTCCTATTTCTTTGATCTCAAGATCGGTTCCTCCCGATTCAACAGGGCTCGAATCTCTGTAGAATGTAACCCATGAGTTTGCAAATGAATACCCCTTTGACTTCAACAGCTCAGTTTTTTCATTGTTGAGCAAAGAGGGATGAATTTGAAGCGCAAATTTGCCCGGTTTGCCTTTGAAAAACTCTTCTGTAAAATTCAGTACTTTTTCATCAATTTTTTTTAGGCCTAAAGCTCTGTTGAGAGAAAACCCCGGAAATATGTCAGTCCTGATAGCAGTAAGATCACCTTGCCTGAGAAGTTTAAATTTTGCTTTCTTCCTTGCATCTTCAGTTGCATAAGAGTGCATCAGGTAAGTTGCCAGCGATTCTGTCTTCTCGTACTGCTCACTGAAAAAACTGAAAGCATCTTCTTTTATCTTCAGGCAAATGGCTGTCTTAGCGTTTGTATAACTGTCATTTTCAGTCCACTCTTTTTTTGCAAGATCATATTTAAGGTCTTCATAATCCTTCTTTGCTTTTTGGTTTACTGTTATGTAATCCCTGAACATAAGGTCATCCCTGCGGAACGGATGTGATGCCGGAACAGCATGAATATGAAATTTCCTTTTGCCGTCAATATCTTTCCTGAAATATCTTCTGAAGGGCATTTCCTTTTCAAATTCCTTAACATATTCATAACCCAGGTTTTTCAAAGGGCCGATTAATGAATCGGCATCAGACAGAGATTTTGTCCCTATGTAAATATCAATTATGGGTTTTGCAGAAAGTCCCTCAACAGAAGTGCTTCCGGCATGTTCCATGGTTAGAATACTTTCTCCGCAGGATGCTTTTATCCTGCCGGATTCCGCAAGGTAGAATGATTTCCATTCAGGGTTATACTTTACAATTTCGACTTTCATAAATTTTACCCTCCAAAATCAGGTTTTGGTTACAAAGTTAAGGTAATTTTGTTCTTATCGAAATCTAAAAAGCTGAAATTGTTGTTTCCATTCTGAGCGGTGAGAATTTTGGATTCATCAGCTCTTTCCTTAATTATACCCATGTATTTTTCATCAGGAATTGAAACAGTAAAGCCTTCAAGCCCGGCAGAATTTTCAGGGGCAGGATTGCCGCCTTTTGAAAGCCACGTGTTTGCTCCTATATGATGATGATATCCGCCTGCAGCCATAAAAAGTGCCCCGGGATATGATGAATTTGTGATATTGAATCCGAGCAGCAGGCTGTATATTTCCTGCGCTTTGTGGAGATCCGAGACACTAAGATGGATATGACCGATATCGGTTTCCGGATGGATGCCATTCCAAACATTTCTGTCATCAAGCTCGCTAGTTATCACGCTCAGGTCAAGCGGAAGAGTATCCATTTCAACCTGTCCCATTGAATAGTGCCACCCGGCTTTAGGCCTGTCAGCATAAAGTTCTACTCCGTTTTCATCAGGGTCATTAAGATAAATTGCTTCGCTTACAAGATGATCTGAAAAACCCGTGAACTTTGTTTTATTATCAAAGAGCCTGAGGAAAACTCTTGCAAGCTCTTTCCTGCTTGGGAAACGGAAAGCCGTGTGAAATAATCCTGTCGTGCCCCGCTGTCTTCTTAAAGCATCTCTTACTTCACGAAGCCTGATGATATACGGCGGCTTACCACTGGCTGAAAGAAGTACGGTATCGCCTTTTTCTTCAATTACTCTGAAGCCAATTAGATTTGAATAGAAGTCCAATGATTCCCTCAGATCTCTTACTTTAAGATCTACGCTTTGTATCTTAGTATTATCAGGTATTTTCATATTTTTCTTTTATAAATAGTGAAGCGAAGAATTTATTGGCATACAATTCTCCGCTTTTGTAAATTCTTAAAATTAATCCTTCAGTTTAATTTGTTGAAAACTAATTTAATGAAAATTCCGGAACTTTGAAATTAATACTGTTATGAAAAGTCAATTTATTAACCTTGTACAAAATATGCCCGGCAATAGGGAAAGATCCGGTCAGTTCTTTCACATCAGCTTCAGTCTCTGCAATTACGGTTATCCATAATTTACCGCTTTCTATTGATAGAGCGTAACTTGATATTGTCCCTTCATTCATCAGTCTGTTCACCAGCGCTCTCTGCTTTGGAACCAGCGAAAGAAAATCATCCGTGAATGGTACGGGCAAGTTAATATCGATCATAAATTCATACATTATCTTTATCATTACTTTTAGTTTAATTCTCCGAATTTACCTTCCCTGTAATCAAGGAATGCCTGTTTAATTTCTCCCATTGTATTCATTACAAATGGGCCGTACTGCACTACCGGCTCATTGATAGGTTCGCCTGAGAGCAGCAGGAATTCCGAATCCTCATCCGCCGTAATTTCGATATCTTTTCCTTCATTTGAAAGATACGCCAGCTCTGATGCTCCTGCCGGCTTGCCTCCAATTGTGACATTGCCGAGTGTAACATAAATGAGCGAGTTGTATAGTTCTGCAATACTGCAAACTAATTTTGCACCTTTTGAGATCTTGCCATGTACAGCGGTTATGGGAGTGAAAGTTGCAGCGGGGCCTGTTTTATCTTTATAAGTCCCTGCAATAACCCGTTCAATTGTTCCCACTCCGGTAATAACGGGGATATCATTACTTCTGATATCCTGATACCTTGGATCGTGCATCTTGTTAGCCTTTGGAATGTTGATCCATAACTGAATGCCGTGAACGATACCTCCTTTTTCGAGGAATTCATCGGGCTGGCTTTCTTCATGAAGTATGCCGGAGCCCGCTGTCATCCACTGAACATCTCCTGAGCTAAGGCTGCCTTTGCCGCCGGTGGAATCCCTGTGCCGGAGTGCTCCTTCGAAAAGTATTGTTACAGCATCAAATCCCCTGTGCGGGTGCGGCTCGAAAGCGAATTTGTTCAGGTAATTTACTTCAAACGGGCCGAAATGATGAAGCAATATAAAAGGACTTAATCTAGTCTCATCAATTTCATCTGAGGGAAGGGGAGCGTTGATCGCCCGTCCCGGCATAATTTCCATTTTCCGGCTCTTAATTATCTGTGATACCTGTTTATACATTTCTAATTTTTTTATTATGATCTAAAGTTTATCGAATATATCTTTTAATTTTGGTTCATGCTTTTCACCGAATATTTCAAATACTACTTCTTTATTGATGTGCTGCTGAATATTTGAAGCTTTAATTGTTTCCTGGAAAGTAACATAGCAATCCAGCGCATTTATTGCATTCTGAATATCCTTATCATCGACCTCATAAATAACACTAATCTCATCATCTTTGGAGCCGCTTATCTTAAAATGTTTTTGTTTGGCAGCTTCCTCCTCAGTTAGTGTAAAGAAAGCAAGTCTTTTAAGGAATTTTACCTCATCCTTCATTTCCACGAACAGTCTTTTAACAACAGCGTGGGATACCAAATGATCATGGAATCCGCTGATGCCGTGAACTGCATACGTTACAATAACATCGGGCTTAAGTCTTTCGATTTCCTTCCGGATAACATTTTCAATTTCCCTCGGATCCATTTCCTTCAGACCGCTATCGGGCAGGTCAAGTACTTTCAGTTCACTTAGATCAAGTACTTTGGCAACATCCAGCATTTCTTTGCGGCGAACCTCACCCATTTCTTCAATTGAATAGTTGTATTTGAATCTCTGCTTAGTTGCCCCGCCCTTTGTTAATGTAAGCAGGTACACTTCATGGCCTTCTCTTCGCTGTTTTGACATTGCATGTGCCGGTCCGAAAGATTCGTCATCGGGATGCGGGAATATATAGAGTATTTTCATTTTTATTTTTTTTATTTCCAGTCTATTTTTTCGCTAAGCGGAATAATCCGCTTACCTTCGTGCAAAGTGTCTGTGTACCCCAGATAAATTATTCCAAGTATTTTATCTTCCGTGTTCAGCCTGAAATGCTGTTTCAGTTCTGAACTGTGAACCATACCGCCGGTTGACCAGAAAGAAGCAATTTTAGATGCAGTAGCGCCGATCAGCAGGTTTTCCACTGCTGCAGATACTGCTGCGATTTCCTCGATCTCAGGAATCTTCACTGTGAGGCTTCTTTTCATTACTGCAATAATCAAATGAGAAATATAATTCCCGTTACCTGCAAATTTTTCATATTTATCCTGAGAGAATGATTCTGCAGGAGTATACTTTTTATACAATTCCGCGTGTTCAAGGCAAAATGCCTTTGCCTTATCTCCTGAAAATACTATGAAACGCCATGGCTCGGTTATTTTATGTGTTGGCGCCCAGTCAGCAAGCTTAAGCAGTTCATATACTTTTTCATCGGGAATATGCTTACCATTCATTTTTGCAGGCTTTACGGACCTCCTGTTGCTGATAACCTCCTGAATGACCTTAAAATTGTCTTCCATAAAATATACTTGCTTAAATTGTTAAATAACCATTGGCACTTCTATCAGAAGTATTTCGCAATTGCCTTCAGCAGTAATTTCAATATTTTCCAGCTCTTCCAGTCCGATAGCGTCCCTTCTGTTTAGAATTTCGCCATCTGTCTTTACAGTTCCTTCAATTACAAATATATATAAACCATTTCCATTTTTGTTGATTTTGTATCTTACTTTTTTCCCTTTTTCAATGCTGCACAGAGAAAAATAAGCATCCTGGTTTATCCACAGCTTTTTTTCGCTTTTTTCGGATGATATGACGGTCTGTACCAGATTATCCCTGTCCTTTGCATTAAAAGTTCTCTGGTCATACCTTGGAGTAATATCTTTTGCTTTCGGGAACACCCAAATTTGCAGAAAGTTTACAGGCTCTGTTTTTGAGGCGTTGTATTCTGAATGATACAGTCCGCTTCCCGCAGACATTATCTGCACATCCCCTGAGTTTATCACATGCTCATTTCCTTCACTATCTTTATGGGCAAGTGCCCCCTTCAGGGGAATGGAAACAATTTCCATGTTGTCATGCGGGTGAGAGCCGAACCCCTTGCCCGGCTCTACTATATCATCATTAAGTACCCTTAGCAGACCAAACCGGTTTCTTTGGGGATCGTAATAATCCGCAAAGCTGAATGTATGGCGGCTTTTTAACCAGCCATGGTCAGCAAGTCCCCTGGAATCTGATCTGTGAATTGTCTTTTTCATTTTCTTTAATATTTCTTTTTTTGAGAAAATTATGCAGCAATTGTTGTGATCTCTGCTTTTTTCATTTCGGCAAAAATTTCTATCGTTAT
>JANWKI010000011.1 GCA_025451455.1 Ignavibacteria bacterium | reverse complement strand
TTTTCACAAGCCTCTTTATGATAAAACTCTTATCCGGCTCTGTAAGAATATCAGAGCCCCATACCATTGAGAGGTGCGGATGGAAATCCGAAAGCGCTGCCAGTATGCCAACCTGCCACACGTAACCTGAATGAATTATATCAGGCTTGAATTCCCTTACAACTTTTTTGAAATGCATTGACTCGCTAAGGAGCGGGAAAGACTTAAACGCAGCTTTTTTTGAAATGATCTCAAGGTGATCCAGTTTATCAATTTCGGGGATGATCTCATTTGCGGCATAATGAAGGAACAACACGTCATGATCCATTGAAAGCTTCTTCAAAAATCTGTAATCGTGAATCCCCCCGTTTGAGCTGACGTATAGTACCTTCAAGCCTTCACGCTTTCTCTTTACTTTTGTCTTCCCTGTTATCCTGAAATCTGAATCCGGGAGTAAGGGCGTTGTCAACTGGCCTCAAAAATGAATTTTCGAAAGTGCTCAGAAAGTACAGGCACAAAATTATGATATTTGGAATGATTGTAGAATAATTCCTCATTTCTTCAATGCTGAAATTACACATTACGGTTATTAAATACGGAATTACCATAAGGTGTATGTAGAGAAGAGGTCCTTTGAATTTTTTCCACTGCCCGGTAACTAAAAATATCAGAACAATAAAATGCAGCCCGCCGAAATTTAACAGGAAATCCCTTATAAGCAGGTGCTTTGGGTAAACCCAGAACAGGCTCAGGTTCCTTGTAAAGTTATTTATCAGAAAATAGCCTTCTCTGTCCTGCGGCAGCATCATGTTTATTCCCGAGATCACGCCGGCCGAAATGACTGCCATTGCAGCAGCATAAAATATCGTTTTTAAACGAAAGACCTGTTTATAGTTATACAAAAGATATGAAAGTATGAGATAATTAACGGAAGGGTGGTTCAGCAACCCGATAAAGAATGTTAGCAAAAGCCAGTTTGGTTTTTCGGCAACAATAAAATAATATCCTGTTATCATAAACAGCAGGAGCCCGAAATCCATATAAAAAAACTGGCCGTTCATGATAATCAGATTCCACATCATCGGGTAAATAATTATTGGGGCAATCCAGCAGTTCATAGCCCTGCTTTTGAAATGTTTGCCAAGAAGAAAATAGAAAGATAAGAGGATCAGGTAAGCCAGCACCGTGTTGATGAGAAAGAAAAGCATTTTTGGGGGCATGAGGTTAAGCATGGAAAGGCATTTAAAGATAATCGGGATAAGGATCCTGTACTGAATGGGCTTTATTGACTCGAAATTGGCGACTGCAAATAAACCTCCTGAGCTATCGGTCTTGTAAAAATCAGCACCCTGAACAAATTTATGGTAATATAAATAAGCAAATGTTAAGGCGATCATCAGATAATATATATGAATTATGATCGACGGAAATTTTGCATTCGGAATCTTTTTGTTCAGCAAATTCATCATAGTTTTATACCGTGTTTTATTTTCAAAATCTTACATGTTTAAAATTTTACGGAACAAACCATACCTTTCGTTCTTTGAATATGAGTTATCGCTGCAGTCGTTTGGCCTCCTGCAGCAATTTATATGTATTGGCAATTACCGCTGCGTTATCTGCATACCCTATTATCAAACCGTCCTCCCTGATATGAGATATTTCGTATCCCATCCTTAAGTGCAGGATTATTGAACCGTTATTTTTCTTTGAGAAGTAACCGATCTGATATTTATACCCATTTTCAATCGCTGTTTGGCAAAGTTTGATACTGTGATACTTGGCAAGATTCATACCACGCGAGTCCTTTGATGTAAAAACAAAATGGTGATTTATTTTGTCATCAAAAACTGAAGCAAAATCAACTAGACTGAGTTTATCGTTTGAATCCAAGATGCAAAAACTGTATTTAAATTTATCATTCAGCGGGTTCATCAGGTATTCATCATCAGCATGCTTTCTCCACTTGTATAACTCGTAGTATTCACCAAATGCATCGTTGATAAATTTGGAAAACTTACGTATATCCCTTTTCATTATATCTTCGGTAATGAGTTCAATTCTCAATCCAAGCTTACTAAGCTCTTCGTCAACAAAATCATGGTAATTAATAATATCCGTCATTTCTTCTGGTGTTAACCGGAATATTTCCGTTTTAATCCGGTATTTAAAATCTTGTTTTTTAAATATTTTAGCCTGCAAAAGCTAGGATTTTTTTCTCTTTATAATTTTCTTCCTACTGCATAATGCTGAGCTCCAAGCGGCAGCCATTTTATGAATTTTTCCGCAGTCCTGAATATTCCTGATCTAAGCGGAAAAAAAACAATGTACGCATCATCCAAAGTTTCAAAACCTGCGCCCAGAAACAGTTTTATTATCCGTCTGTGACTCAGCAAAACTGCATCCCTGTCAAACTCGCACCTTGATACTGCAAGCCGTGTTAAAGGGTTTAAAGGATTATGCTCAAACACAGCCGCTATACCACCGGGTTTCAATATTCTGAACATTTCATCCGTAAAATTCTCCCATCCGTCCGGCTGAACATGGTGCATCACGTTGATCGCAAAGGCCATGTCAAAAGAACCGTTTTCAAAAGGAAGGGACATCCCGTCATACTTATCGTAGATCACAGAAGGGTTGTTCTTCTTCGCCTTTTCCACAACTCCTCCTTCAACATCAACGCCGTAAAGATTCTTCATTTCTTTGAGCAAAAACCTGTCAACAAGTCCTACCCCGCTGCCAATATCCAGCGTTTTTATTTCCTTTGCGCTCCCCAAATATTTTATTGCAATACCGATCAGAAGGTTAGCTTTGAGTTCAATAAAAAAATCCACATCCTGACCGATGAAATTTATAGAACCCTGTACCTCTTTCTTGTATGTTTCTATATACTTATCAAAACTGACCTGTTTCTCAGGATTATCTGGCTCAGTTTTTTTCTTTATGTTAGTTTCTTTTTGGGGTTGCAACAAGTTACTCCTGACTCGTAACAGTTTCACCTGCAAAGGTTTCCCCTGTAACGGGTTTTCCAACTGCAGGCTGTAAATTTATCATCTTAAAATTACTTAAATATATTAAAAATAATGTGGTTATCATAGGAATAAGTTCTGCATAAACTCTTACTTCGCAGATGTATGTTAAGTATATTCCAAAAATATAGTATGGAACTATGGTCAGGTTTACAAACAGCAGCCTTCGGTCCGGGAATTTTTTCCATGCACCAGTTCCAAACATAATTATGACAAAAACATAGAGCGCTCCGAAATTCAGCACGATACTTCTTAAGTAAACACGGTTGCTGAAGAGTTTTGAAATTATTTCCAGGTTCCCGAGGTAACCTATCTCAAAATTATCACCCGGATTATTTTTAAAAATATATCCAAGTGTAACTTTGACGGCTATTATCAATGCTGCAATAATTGCTGTATTAAATATTACCTTCTTTGTGAAAATATTTTTGTAATTAAAAAGCAAATACGAAAAGATAAGGTACGCAGCGCTTTCCTTATTCAGTAAACCGATAAAAAGAACAATCAGAAAAAATCCAAACTTCTCTTTGATAATCAGATACAACCCGGCCGTACAAAGCAGTATCGCCGTGAAATCGTAATACTGGAACGTTTCATTGAGCAAAATGTAATTCCATAATACCGGGTACAGTATCACGGGCGCTGCAATCAGGATCGGTTTTTTGTTGCTGAAATACATGCAAAGCAGTTTATGGTAAATCAAAAGCAGTATGTACAATACAGCGGAGTTATAAATCCCGAAAATTACCTGTTGAGAAACAAAACCGATGGGCTTTAATAAAGCGAACAAAAAAGGAACAAGAAGCCTGAACTGGTACGGTTTATTGGTTTGAAAAGTAAGGACGGCATTAATGCTGTTTACGGCATCCGGAGCAGCTCTTAAAACAATTTTCTTGTAATATAAATAGCCAAGTACCGCCGCCAGCAGAAGATAGATCAAATGCCATGCAAACGGTTTATTATTTTCTTTCATTTTTTTCTTTTACGGATTATAATAAATCGGCACACACCAGTGATTACTGCTTACCCAATCGCTGTTCGGAAGTTCTATATCTAGCTTAAGCAGTTTGTGGCACTGTTCATCATATACTTTTCCTGTTGATTTTTCTATTGGGTCAAATACTATGTATTTGTAATAACCTGAGATCATTCCAGATGGAAGCTTGACCCTGTTATTGTAGCTGTTATCCAGTTTTTTTGCGTAATCATTTTTAAAATCTACAATATCTTTAAGCCTGCTGGTCTCTATAGCGCCAATAGCGGCTGCAAATTCTGTAATTCTGTAATTTAATCCGTGTACTATATAGTCAAACTTCCCGTAATTGCGGAATTTTTTTGCATGCTCAAGCAGATTCTTATGCTTTGTAACAAGCATCCCCCCCTCTCCTGTGGTAATTGTCTTGGTGGCATAAAAAGAGTAAAATCCCGCGTCTCCCCACTGGCCGGGTTTCTTCCCGTTCCACGAGGCTCCGGCCGCATGAGCGCAGTCCTCAAGCAATATGATATTGTTCTCTTTACAGTATACTGCTATCTTGTCGATTTCAAATGCAAGGTGTCCGCCGATATGAACTACCCATATGGCTGCAGGTTTAAATTTTTCTGCTTTAGACTTCATATCTTCAAAGCTCATGCAGAGATCAAACCTGTTACAGTCAACAAACTGCACTTCGGCTCCCGCCTGCAGTGTTGCCAGCGGAGTTGCCATGAATGTATTTGAAGGACATAAAACAGTTTTACCTTTCAGCCTGTAAAAATCGAGCGCTGCAAGCGCTGCTCCTGACCAGCTGCTGAATGCTGCTGAGAAAAGTTCGTTCTGCTCCGTCCATTTTGCTTCAAAGAGTTCTGTATAATAGCCTTCCGTCCATTTATTTGACGCAACTATTTTATCGAACGCTTCGTGTATAAGCGGTAAATCCCGTTTATCAAACCCGATTGAGAAATTCATTTGTTTTTCTGCATTTTACTTTATGAAACAACTTCTGCTGATACCTGCTAACTGTCTTACCCTATCAATTCTTCGCTTGAATCAAAATAATGATTATAGTAAACTTTCTGCTTCGGGTCTTTTATTTCTTTCGATTCAAGCTTGCCCCATATCTCTTTTGCGGCTTCGGGTATCGTATGGCTTACATTAAATCCAAGCTCGTTTTGTATCTTCTTAAATGATACGCGGTAATCCCTTGCGTCAACGCTATCTCCCTTTATCTCAACCGGGATTTCTTTCCCTGATGCTTCTTTTATCCCTTCGGCTACAAGCTCCGCAACGCTTGTGATCATATAATTCTGTTCTTCTGAGCCAACATTATATATCCTCCCAAAGGGCGACCCGTGGGGCGACCCGTGGGGTAAACCTGCATGATAATCGATCGCAAGAGCTTTTAGGTATGCTTCGGCAGCATCATAAAGGCTTAGAAGCGGCCGCCATTGGTTTCCCCCAAATACTGTAATTTTACCTTCTGTGAATGCACTCATAGTCATAGTATTTACAACCAGGTCAAAACGCATTCTGCCGGAGTATCCGTACAGTGTTGACATCCGCATTATTACAGGCTTAAAGGTACTGTCTGCAATAGCCATAATGCTTTCTTCAGAAGATATTTTTGTTCTGGCATAAAGTGATACCGGATTAAGCGGCGCGGTTTCATCAAGTACATCTTTGCCAACACCGTAAACACTGCATGTTGAGGCGTATATAAATCTCTTTATTCCGCTGATCTTAGCTGATGAGGCAACAACCTGTGAGGCGAGGTAATTTGTTTCTACGGTTTGCTCCGGCCTGGCTTTGCTTGCGGGGTCTCCAACCACAGCTGCAAGCAGAACAACGCTTCCCATATCAACCATTGAAGAGTTAACGGTTTCTATGTTTCGGATGTCTCCCTCAATTATTTCTACACTCGGGTTATTGATGTATTTTTCAACGGCTTTCTTCCCATAAATAAAGCTGTCGAGTATTCTTACCGGGTAACCTTTCTTAAGCAGCCGGTCGGTTAAGACCGCTCCCAGGTATCCTGCTCCGCCTACTACTAAAATTTTTTCTTTCATTTAAGATTAAACAATATAATTATTCGTTCACAAAGAAATCCGGGAAGATCTGAAGCAAAAAATTTAACGTGTGCCCTCAAGAATCTTTTTAACATATTTCTCCATTGCTTCCCTGTAGGTAAACTTTGGCTTCCAGCCAAGCAGTCTTTCTGCCTTTTCGGAAGAAATGAATCTGCCTTTATAGTTACCCTTCCTGTTTTCGATGAACTTTACCCTGGCTTTTTTGCCAATTATCTCTTCAAGCGTCCTTACTATATCAAGAATAGTAATAACTTCCCTGCCATTAATATTAAATACCTGGTTCCTGCCTTCGGGTTTTAAGCACGCCGCATTCCCTTCAGCAAGATCGCGCACGTAAATGAACTGTCTGGTCTGGCTTCCTTCGCCGTGAATGGTTATTTCCCCTCCGGTCAATATTTTATTTATGAAAATCGGCGTCACGGTTTCTGGCCTGGCATGCTCACCAAAAGGGATGCCGTAGCGCATTATCGTAAAGTTGACCCCGTATAAATTGCTGTAGTTTTTGCAGAATAGTTCCGCAGCAATCTTTGATGATGTATATAAATGATCGGGGTTCTGTGCGTAATTGGTCTCCTCTGTAATCTGCGTGTCCTCACACTCCCCGGTACTTCCGTATATCCATTCGGTTGATGAGAGCAGAACTCTCCCGATATTATTCTCCCTGGCGCATTCAAGAACGCTTATTGCCGAGTTGGAGGTATTATAATTTGAAATAACCGGTTTTTCATAAAAAATATTCACGTTTGCCTCTGCTGCCATATGATACACCGCATCATATCCCCTGCTTGAGCCAATGAGCCTTTCGTAATCATTAACATCTCCCTGAATATATTCGCATTTTTGCCCGTAAACCGGTTCGGCAAGGTCATATATCAACACTTCGTGCCCGTCTTCTATGAGCACATCCACAACATGCGATCCAATAAACCCCGAGCCTCCTGTAACCAATACTTTCATGGTCGATATATCTTAACTTTTACTCTGATGCAAAAATAACTAACTCTAAGCGCATTAAAAATGTAAACATTTTATAACACACTTTCGAAATTTCTTATATACTCTTCAAGCAGGTTTTCCATCGAAAAACTTTTCATGGCTATTTCTTCAATTCCTTTCTTCAGTTTTTCCAATGACACTTTTCGTTTTATCACCAATTCCATTTTATCTGCAAGAGATTCAGCTGTGTTCTCAAACAGCAGACCGTCCTCACCGTCTGTAATATATTCCCTGAACCCGGGGAGGTCGCTGCAAATAGCGGGCACTCCTTCGCTGAACCCGATAAGCAGTGGTCCGCATTGAGTAACCTGCGTGTATGGCAATACCAGTATATCGTTTTGTGAATAAATTGAGCGTACCTTTCTGTAATTTATAAACTCATCATGAAGTTCCGCATTTTTAAGTCCTAAAATCCTTGTCCTTATTTCTTCCCGGGAATATTTAAGTTTTCCGTATACATTCAGCCCGAATTCCAGCCCTCTTTTTTCCAAAATCTCCGCTGCATCAATAAGTAATTCTATCCCTTTGTAGGCCTCCACTGATCCGAAGAAAAAGAACCTCACTCTGCCAGGTTCTGTTGCGGGTATAATATCATGCTCCTGACCACTGTAATAATTTATCACGGGCAACTGAAAAACTTTCGGCGCAAACCCGAACCGCCTTTTAAATATTCCCGCCTGTGTTTTGCTTGCAGTTGTTATGTGTTTTTTTGCAAGCATAAGAGTAAGCTTAACTGTCAGCTTTCCGTGTTTATCTCTGCTTTCCGGATGCTCCTCCACGTCGTGCATCATGACGAGATATTTTTTAAACATGCGGGGGACAAGGAGAAGCTGGTAAACGGTCATAGTGTTAAACCAAATAACATCGGGCTTCATATCCCTGATCTTCCTGAGGAAAATAATCTCTTTAAAAATACTCAGTGGATTCCGGAATCTTTTTCGCGGGTAAAACTCTGCATTAAACTTGTTACACCAACTGTCAATTTCTTCTGTTCTTTCTTTGGCCTGCAAAAAAACACTCAAGTCAACATGTTTTTGCAGCTCTTCCACAATCGTATAACTGTGATCAATGTAGCTTTCAGAACTCAGGTAAATAACTTTCAATTATTCCTTGATAAAATTCCTATTATGTCTTCCGCTTCGATTGTGTTCATACAGGTAACTTTCTTATCACAGGTATTTAGATAACAGGTAAGGCAGTCAACTTTTTTTGAGTATACAATAGCGCCGCTGCCAAAGACATCAAGCTCTGTATGCGATGTGGGGCCGGTTATGACAATGGTGTATTTATTCAGCGCCGTGGCAATGTGCATGCAAAGTGAATCGCTTGTGAACACCTTATCTGCAAGATAAACGTGGCAAATAAAATCTTCTGTGGAATTACCGCAACCCAGATAAATTATATTATCTCTTTTTATGATCTCAGATGAAATTTCTTCGTAAAAGTCCCTGTCTTCCTCTCCGGCAATTATTACTGTTGCCCGAAGCTTATCCTGTGCAGAAAGCATGTTAATCAGGCTTATATACCCGTCCTTGATCCATTTTTTATACTGCCACCTGTTACCGCCTCCAAGATTAACAAGGATTAGTTCATTGAATTTCCCGAATTCAAATTTCTTTTTTAATATTTCCGCTCTCTCTAATTTTTCAGCGGGCATTTGGAGCACCGGTTTAGTGTTTTTATATGTTATACCGCAAATATCGTGGATTATCCTGTGATAGGT
>JANWKI010000010.1 GCA_025451455.1 Ignavibacteria bacterium | reverse complement strand
CTTGCAATATCAGGGTTAACTGGGTAGGCTCACCCAATGCGGCAAATCTATCGATTCATCCTGACGCCAATGTTTCAGGCGCAAATACGCTGCTTCACAATAACTCCAATTACGGCTTGATGACAACTACTTCAATACTTGCGGGAGCAACCATCAGCATAAATATCGTTCACAACCCGTCATCACCGTGTGCAGTATTTGCACCGGGTACATACAGCATCGGCAGGTTAAGATGGAACCGCCTTGATACTACTGCCGGGCAGTGCGTTACGCTCACTCACAGGACAGCAGGAAGCGGCCCATCGGTTGTTTATGATTCACTCACACAGCTGTTATACAGCACAGGGTGGGATACACTGGCAACATCACCTGCAGGCTGCATCAGGATCGACTACCTGACAGGCATTGAGGGAACAGAGAATGAAATACCGACTGTATATAAATTATACAATAATTACCCGAATCCGTTCAATCCGTCAACAACCATCAAGTACGATCTGCCGCACAATACATTTGTGAAGCTAACGGTATATGATATACTTGGCAGGCTTGTTACGGAGCTTGTAAACCGGAATGTTCAGGCAGGGAGGTATGAAGCGAACTGGAACGCGACAAATTACGCTTCAGGCGCATATTTCTATAAGCTTGAAACCGAATCATTTACCGATATGAAAAAAATGATGCTGGTAAAATGAAAACAACAATATTTTTATTCTTTAATCTGCTGATCTGCAATCTTCTATTTGCTCAAAGCCGTATTACATACGACGCAGGCTCGTTGATCGATATCAGCTCAGGCGCTGATGTTTGCGCAGATGCTATTATTATCAATGGCACCTATTCAGGAGGCGGAACGATATGCCAGGGGCCGCTTCCGGTAACAATGCTTTCGTTCACGGCTCAGGCATTTTCAAAAAATAATGCGAAGCTGGAGTGGACAACTGCAGTTGAACTGAATAATTCCGGATTTGAAGTTGAACGCCGTGTCACCCTGAGCGGAGTCGAAGGGTGGCAGAAAATTGCTTTTGTTCCCGGCAGCGGAACAACGACAGAGCCTAAGTCATATATGTATGAAGATAAAAAACTTCAAACCGGGTCATACAAATACCGCCTGAAGCAAATAGATTATAACGGAAATCATGAATACTTCGCGCTTGAAAATGATTTAGTTATCAGTCCGCCAAGTGTTTTCAGCATCTCGCAGAATTATCCCAATCCCTCAAACCCGAAAAGTAAAATTGATTATGAAATCCCGTTTAACGGAAAAGTATCCATTAAGGTATATGACATTCTGGGCAAAGAAGCTGTTGGGCTTGTTAACGAAACGAAAGAAGCCGGCTATTACTCAGTGGAATTCGACGGCTCAAACCTGGCAAGCGGAGTATATTTTTACCGAATTGCAGTTGAGGGAAATGCCCGGCATTTTAACAAAACACTGAAAATGATCTTAGTAAAATAGTGCCGGCAAAAATAATGAACAAAATGAATTAATAAACAAATATATAAATCATGAAAAAAAACATTAAAATACTTTTTATCCTCTTCCTGCTGTTTATAGCTTCAGAAAATGCAAGCGCGATAGACCCGTTTACCGGAGGCGTTGATCCTCATGACTCGCTGCTCTTTGACGGGGCGAACAGAATTTTTCTTGATATTGCCGCTGATAACGATGGCTGTTACATTCAGGCTGGGTCTATAAGGGGTAAAGTAACAGGGAAGGTACGTAAAATAGAGATAGTATTGGGATGCGGTAATATTCCGGAAACTCTTATCACTGAGGTAGATAAAGTAATTGAGAAAGGTGATATCCTGGTAGAAGGTTCCAATCTGGAAACCGGTTCGGATAGTTATGTAGGCCTGGGAATTTATTTCTCAGGTGACATGAAGGAACTGGGACAGTATAAAATGCAATCTATTGTGCTGGGAGTTACAGCCAATTCATTGATAATTGTACCAAGAATTTCATACTATTGCGGCCGTGTTATAGAGAAAGAAAATAAGCTTACCCAAGAGATACCGGTCATAAAAGGAGTAGTTACTTATGAAGATGAGCCGGCGGCAAAACCCAAGTTCAATACAAAAGGGAAAAGATCTTCCGTAAAACACAAGCAAACCAGTTATTCGCATGAAGTGAAAATTGACGGATCAGATACAATTGATGTCATCAGGGTTTACGAAGGCGCAGTAGAAGTAACTTTTATTAAAACAGATGCCGCGGAAGATGCTGCCATGACAAAAGAAATTGAGAAAATGGGTGAGGATATGCAGTCAGGAAAGATCTCTATGGAAGAAATGCAGGCAAAAATGACAGAATTTCAGAATTATGGACAGAACTTAGGAGAACTATTGACTCCGCTGGAGGTCAGCGAGGGCAATAAGTGCATCATAACAAAGACATCAAGGAAAGTCGAGCCGCTTGGCCCGGGCGATGAAAAGAGCAAATAGTCTGAAGAATAATAATTCAGAATCTCTGAAGAGACGGGTCTCAGACCCGTCTTTATTTTTTACACCTGGATTCCATAAGAGGAGTTAGATTTACTACCGTGCTGCCCAGAGAATCTGCAAGAAGAAAAATCATCTGCCACTAATTTCACAGATTTTCACGAAATGAATTGTTAGTGATGAATAAAGGAAAAGATAAAAAGATGTAAAGATGAAAATGTAAGTAGTAGATTAATTTGTGGAATTCGTGTAATTCGCGGCGGAGGTTCTTCTGCTTATGACTTAATGAGATGACCTCGTCTTTACGGGAGTTTTATTTCTCTTTCTTCGTCCTTTCAATCAGCGTTAATTTATCGCCGTCAAGCGAGAAACTCATCTCCTCACTCCACTTGCTTGCAGTATTTTCCTTTATGTTAAGCTTTAATCCTTTAAGGCTTATTTTAATGGAATTTGCCGTTGTTGATATCTTTACCTCGTCGAATGTTTTTTCAACAGTAGTAGTAATGGTAGGTTTGCAGTTCTCTATCTGTGCAGCAATCGAAGGTTCATCACGGAACCAGTTCTTCAGGAATATCTTGTTTGCCTCTGAGCACTGGCTTTCCATCTTAAGTGCTGTAAGTATCTTGCACTTAACATTCTGCTTGCCGCCGTCGGTATAACACTCATTACCGATGGTTGAGGCAAGGTATCCGATAACGGCTTTTTCGGGATCGGAAATTCCGGTAAAGAAACTCTCATTCAGCTTCAGTACACTCACGTTTGCCTTTATCCCCCGGTCGTAAATTTCTTCGCGCCAGATTATTTTTACAGTAGTATCCTTCAGAGTTATACTGTTATGCCCGGTTACAACTGCCGATGCGTCTGAAACATACTGGATAAAGAGACCGCAAAAAAGCACAAAAGTGAAAACAAAAGCACGAATTGCGTATTTATTGAACTGTTCCATATAATATCCTATTATTAATTTCATTCTGTTTAATAATCCAAATATATAGTAATGAATAAGCAGTGTCAATTAGCTGATTTCGTGATATTTAGAATTGTTTTTTTGAACATTGATATCAGCGCCCTCTCTCTCGGAGCCGTCAGACGTCCTTCTCCTGCGGGATCGGGGGGAGTTTAAAGGGATGTCGTTTATTTAAGCTCTCTTTTTCCATTTCTACAATAATATTTTATCTGCAATTTGCTTCATCAAAAACATTACACTAGATGAAGAAAACCAAAAAAATAGATTTCTCAAAGATTCAATTTGTGCTTATGGATCTCGATGGGGTTTTGACAGATGGTTCTGTTATATATTCATCCACAGGTGAAATGCTCAAGGCATTCAACGCGCATGACGGGTTTGGAATAAACCGCGGAAGGCAGCTTGGACTCAAATTCGCCATAATTTCAGGTATGAGCGCAAAGGCAAATGAGATACGCGCCGAAAGACTTAAGATAGAAGAGCTTTATCAGAATTGCGCAGATAAGACCGAAGCCGCAAAGGAAATAAAGCAGAAATACAGCCTTGCTGATGAAAATCTTTGCTTTATGGGTGATGATGTTTTTGATATTCCGCTTCTTAAGCAGGCAGCTTTTTCTGCCTGTCCCCCCGAAGCCGTGAAAGAAGTCCGAAATACAGTGCATTATGTAACAAAAGTTTCTGCAGGCAGAGGATGTGTTAGGGAAGTGATCGACTTGATCTTAAAGAAACAGGGTAAGCTGTAGTGTAATCTTATCGGATGGCTCCAGGTAATCCGATAAGTATCACTTAATGTATAGTTACTATGAGCGTATACTCAGTGCCGCCGCGCGTTGAGCCTACAATAATGCGGTAATCACCTTTTGAAGGAAGCGTTCCTTCCCAGCTTGAAGCGTCATCATACTCACCTGCCCCGGGCAGAAAGTAGCCTGTGTTCAGGTCCTTGATCTGGAATACTGCATTATTTTCAACCGATGCAATTGAAACGATCATTGTCTGGTTCTTTGAAGCTCCGACCAAATAACCCGCAGTCTCGCCTCTTGGCGCACCGCCGGAGAGAGTTGCAGAACTTTCACCGCGCTTGAATTTTATTCTCTTATCGCTTTGCGCATTTGAATTTACTGCCGTTAAAATGATGAATGATAAGACTATGAATATTTTTAGTTTTAACAATAGTCCTGATTTTAATGTTTATATAGTTTGTTAATATAAATATTTTTTACGACTGCTGAAATAACATTGAACAAGGGTTGCAGCCCCTTGTTCAAAAGTCCAGGAAAATCTATTTAATATGCCGCTGGCAGAAAACTATTCTAAGCCAGAACTTTTGTTATAATTATGGAAACAGAAAGCAGCACCCCGAACATCAATGTAAGCTGAGCAGTAAGCGCATCCAGCATTGCGATCTTTCCTGTATCTTCTATCTTTACGCCTTTTATCATGTTCATGTTCTTCAGCGCAATAGGCAGACTGAGAAACACAAGCAATGACCATACGGAAAGGATATTAAAAACCACAAGCAGCACCACCGTTAAATAAGCCCCTGTTATCAGGAATACATACTCGCCTTTTGCAAATCCCTCACCGAACACCGTTGCAAGGGTTTTTATATTCGCTTTGCGGTCGTTGATAATATCGCGCAGATTGTTTGCCTGGAGAATGCCGGTTACTAAAAGACCCAGCGGAATTGAGATCAGTAAAACTTCAGTGAAGAACATTCCGGTTAAAACATAAAATGTTCCTGTTACTATTGCGGGACCGTAAAGGAGGAAAATAAAAACATCACCGAGCGCAACATATTTATAACCTATCGGCCTTCCGGTATAGAAAAATCCGCCGATAATTCCGATAATACCGAGCCAGAGCACAAGCATTCCGCGCTCAAAAATTATTGGCAGCCCGAAAAGTATTGCAAAGGAAAACAGAATCAGTCCATAGTGGAACATTTCTTTCGAAGTAAGCAGGTTATCGGGAAGTACACGTGAACCGCCGAGTGTTCCTGCAGCATCAACTCCTCTTCTATAGTCATCAACATCGCTAATAACATTTGAACCGGCATGAAGAAAAAGAAGAGATATTGCTATGAATGGAATTAGCCACCAGGTAATTGTATTACCGTATAACATCGAGAGCATTACGCCCAGCAGGCAGGGTATCAGAGATGCAGGGAAAGAGAAAGCCCTTAAGGCCTGTATATAGATTGCTTTTTTTGATGTTTCTTTGAATGGAGCAGCATTTTGAGCTTCTCTCATAAATTAGTATTCAATCCTTTCTAAAGTTTGAAATGTATATCTATAGGTCAGCGAAAATAATGATATTTTATCAAAGGTTAAATTCCTTTTGATGTAAGGGCGTAATTATTAATGATTTTTAAGCGATTTTTTGCACCTTATCCTTTTTTAGCCAGCAAAAAATCAAAACAAAAGACAACCACTAAGTCGCCAAGCCGCAAAGAGTTTTTATATAAACTTCAAAAGGCACTGGTTTGCTGAGATTCGCAGCGCGTTTTTGCCATTTCAATTGTCTATTGTTAATTGTTAAATAGTTTCTTTCAATTTACCTGTAACAAACTTGTGCAAAATACTTGAAACTAATGTCTGGTATGGTATGCCATGCTCCAGAGCTTTAGCTTTCAGCATATCGAGATCTCTTTTTGCAATTCTAATATTCATTCTCCGGTCCTTCAGCATTGTTTTGACAGCGCTTAGGCGGAGATGTTTTTTATAGGTTTTAAGGTCTTTAACAGATGTCCATTGCCCGGCTTCGATACTTCTCATCAATTTCTTTTCTATACTGTCAGTTTTTACTTTACTCATTAATAATTACTAATTATTCATTTTTTATTTCTTGCCTGGTCGGTGCGCTCAAGGAATTCCCGGACAATCGGGTCTTTAGTTGTGCGCAGTTCGGCGGGGGTGCCGTCAAAATGCACAATACCGTCATACATCATTGCCACACGGTCGGCAATTTCATAAACCGTAAATATATCATGTGTTACAATTATGGAGGTAACTTTAAGCTCCTTGTTCTTCGCAACTGAATCCATGAGCTCGTCAATGGTTTCGCTTGTGATGGGGTCCAGCCCCGTTGTCGGTTCATCATATAATATATACTGCGGATCGGTTGCCAGCGCCCGTGCCAGCCCGACACGCTTTTTCATTCCACCCGATAGCTCAGATGGCATCAGGCTTTCAGTTCCGGGAAGGTTTACCAGCCCGAGCTTCTGCGAAACTATCTTCGATATCTCTTCACCCGGAGTATTTGTGTTTTCACGCAGGGCTATCCCGACGTTTTCGCCAACGGTCATTGAGTCAAAAAGCGCCGAGCTCTGGAACAGGAACCCGAATTTCTTCCGTATAGTATAAACCTGCTTCTCATTCATCCTTGTAATATCTTCGCCGTCAATTAAAATGCTGCCTTCATCGGGCTTTAAGAGTCCCACAACGTGCTTCAGCAAAACGGATTTACCGCAGCCGCTCGTTCCTATGATAACAGTAGTCATCCCGTCATCAATCTTAAGGTTAACTCCGTTTAATACTCCTTTTGAACCGAAACTTTTTTTTAGATTTATAATTTCTATCATGATTTAAAAGCAAATTTCTTAAAATTTGTGGCGTCGGGTATCCACCCGACGCGAGTCAGGTAAATACCTGACACCACGTTTACCTTTACTAATTGAAAATTGTTAATTGTTAATTGAAAGAAGTCTTCTCCGTACCACTTCCAGCGCCATTTTGGCCATTGCGTCCTTATTCCTCAAACGGTCTTTAGTGAATATAAAATCCTTCGCAAATGTTATTTTTTTATCTGAATACCCTATCCACACCAGTCCCACGGGTTTATTCTTCCGTGCACCGCCCGGTCCGGCAATACCTGTCGCAGAAACACCAATATCTGTCTTTGAGCGTTTTCTTATTCCCCGGGCCATTTGTTCGGCTACCTGCCGGCTTACTGCACCGAATTTTTTTATTGATATACTTTTTACTCCAAGCAGCCTTACCTTTGCAGAATCCGCATATGATATAATACCATCCATTACATAATCAGAGCTTCCCGGAATATCCGTCAATTTTGATGTTATCAGGCCGCCCGTACATGACTCAGCCGCCGAAATTGTCAGTTTACGCCTCTTAAGTATCCTGCCAACTGTTTCCTCTATCGAGCTTTCGTTATCCGAATAAATAAAACCTCCGGCTGCAGAAATTATTTTCTTTACTGCCTTTTTAATAAGGTCATCGGCTGTTTTGATACTCCCTGCCATAGCGGTAATCCTCAGGCGAACCTCATAATTTGATGGCAGAAAAGCCAGCTTAACTTCAAAGCCTTTTCCTTTTCGTACTATTTTACCTAAGTCACCTATCCTTACAGAAAGCAGTGACTCACCTATCCCGATCGAATGGAGCGTCTTCTGCTTAATTACCCGGGTCAATTTTTTGCTGTATTTTTTCTTCAGGTACGGTATCAGCCAGGTCCGGGAAATATACTTCATTTCAAATGGAACGCCCGGCATTACACAGAAAACCTTTCCTCCCTTATCTATAAGTATACCAGGTGCCGTGCCCGCTTTGTTTTCAAGAGCGATTCCCGCGTCAGGCACAAGCGCCTGCCCGATATTTACTGCAGGCATCGGGATATTTCTTCTTTTGAACACTTTTTTTACACGCTCAAGTACTTTTTCATCGAGGACATACTTTGCTTTAAAGAATTTTGCTACGCAATGTTTTGTTATGTCATCGTGTGTGGGCCCAAGCCCGCCTGTTACAATAATTACATCGTAATTGCTGTATGCAGTTTTGAATTCTTTCAGAATTTCTTTTTCGCTATCGGGAAGAGTAACGGTTTTTACTGCAGGTATTCCGATCGAAAACAGTTCTTTGCCCAGGTAAGCGGCATTTGTATTTACAACCTGCCCAATCAGGACTTCATCGCCAATTGTAAGTATTACGGCTTTCATTTAAGAGATTTTAAATTGTTAAAGCAGGATTTCCTATGAAGCATTTAACCGAAGTATTTTCTGAGGAACTGGTACCATGCGAGATGGGTAAATACTGCAGACAAAATGCCGGCATATACAGCCGCTGAAATATCATCCATCATTATGCCAAAGCCTGAATCTTTTTTGTCAAAATATTTTGCAGGCTCCAGCTTCACGATATCAAAGAACCTGAACCAAAGAAATCCGATAACGCCGTAAATCAGCTTCATATCAAATGCAGTATCCGGGTCAAAAGACTTGAATGAGAAAAATAATTCGAAAACGATTGAACCCATAAGATAAGTGAAAAGCTGCCCGACGATTTCATCTATTACAACTTCTGCAGGGTCCTCTCCGTAACGGCCCCGCATTTTTTCAGAACAGTAAACGCCAATTAAAAAAAGCAGCAGTATAGTAAGAGTAAGATAATAGAATTCCGAAACATGAGGTATCAAATAAATGCCAAGCCCTATCATGCTGCCAAACGTACCCGAAGCAACAGGTATGAACCCTGTAAATAAACCGCTTCCGACAAGTGTTACCGGGAACGTAACCTTTACTGCTTCATTAACAGGTTGTTTTTCCTTTATGAGCCTGAAAGCCATTTAGTTCATTTAAATTTGTTAATAACAGCCTAAATTTTCCGGGTTTCAGTTTCACCGGATTCAAAGATATAGGCTATGCCGCTTGCTGCGGTCAAAAGGGTAACCAAAAGCAATATATAATAATTAATATCAGAATGCAAATAGTTAATTATACTGAGAGATACAGAGCCTCCCTCCGCAAGAATGGCAGCCAGTGAAACAAGCCCGATAATAAGAAAAATGAACGTCATCTGGATGAATGTCTTGGTTTTTGAGATCATCGATGTCCTGAATTCCTTTCCTCGAAGCTCCTGAACAGATCTTGCGGCAGTCAAAACCAGGTCACGGAAGATTATTACTGCTATCAGAACAATTACAGGGATAAACTCCGCGGTTCCTAAAAAATTATGGTCTTTTTGCTTCATCATATAAAAACCGATAAATGCTGATGATGTTAATATCTTATCTGCCAGCGGATCTATGAACTGGCCCCACCTGGTACTGAAGCCGTATTTTCTTGCGAACCATCCGTCATACCAATCCGTTAAGGCTGCAACGGTAAATACAATAAAAGAAAGGAATATCTGTGCCGGTGAATCCGAAAGAAAGAAAAACAGAAAAACCGGGGCGAGCAGTATTCTTATCAGGCTTAATGTATTTGGTAAATTCATACCCTACGATCCCGGATTTCGAATTGTGATTTCAGATAGTACCGTTGATGTATCAGGGAAAATGTTTTTATTCCGCAATCTAAAATCAGCATTCTGCATTCTGAAATCTCATTTATCAAAATTCACCCAACAAGCTTTTGATCCTTTAAGCTTTAGATTCTTTCTATTATTGCTGCAATACCCTGACCCACACCAATACACATTGCTGCAAGCCCGTATCTTAAATTCCTTTTTTCCATTTCATACAGCAGGGTCGTAATTATTCGGGCTCCGCTCATTCCAAGCGGGTGGCCTAAAGCAATCGCGCCGCCGTTTACATTTACTTTCTTAATATCCATTCCCAGTTCATCAATACATGCAATTGACTGTGCTGCAAATGCTTCGTTGAGCTCTATCAGGTCAATATCTTCAAGCTTAAGCCCCGCGCGGCCGAGTGCTTTACGAACCGCCGGAATTGGTCCCAGCCCCATGCAATCAGGCTCAACTCCCGCAACAGCTGAAGATACTATCCTTGCTCTTTTTTTGAACAGCAGCTCACTGGCTTTTTCTGCGGAGGCAAGCAGTAACACGCATGCCCCGTCGTTTACACCGGAGGAATTCCCCGCTGTAACTGTTCCATCTTCCTTTGCAAAGGCAGGCTTCAGCTTGGCAAGTTTATCAATTGTTGTATCAAACCTGGGGAATTCATCAGTTTCAAAAACCGTAGTTTCCTTTTTGGTAATTATTTCTACCGGGGTTATTTCATTTTTAAATCTTCCGGCAAGTATTGCGTCCTTAGCTTTCATTTGTGAATTAAAAGCAAATTCATCCTGTTTTTCCCGTGAAATATTATACTTCTTCGCAACGTTCTCAGCGGTTTCTCCCATTGAATACGGATAGTACATCTTTGCAAGCTTCGGGT
>JANWKI010000009.1 GCA_025451455.1 Ignavibacteria bacterium | reverse complement strand
ACAAAAATACGAAATTTTGCGCAAAGAAGTAAGAATTGTTCATAGTGTTACTATTTCATGAAATCCAATCTCTCAGCCTTGACATTTCAAAGACTATCCCAATTAACTTGAAATCAATATTTTAGCTCTTTTGGTTAACTGTTATAGCTATGGTTTTGCCTAACAGATATAGTTATGTTTATTGCAACAAATTTAAGGGGGCTACAATATGAAAAGATATTTTACAGTTTTAGGAATCAGCATTTTGATGTATTTTATATCAACATCAATTGTTTATGGTCAGCAGACGTGGGTTCAGCTGGTATCAGGGACTACACAGGATCTGTACTCAGTGTACTTTCCGAACACAAATACAGGTTTTACTGTAGGTGCTTCAGGCACAATCCGCAAAACTATAAACGGCGGAACCAATTGGAGCGGTTTAACTTCTGGAACTACCAGCGATCTGTTTGAAGTATTCTTTCTGAATCCTTCAACAGGATACGTTTCAGGCTCTAATGGGACTATAAGAAGAACAACAAACGGCGGTACAAACTGGACTGCACAGACCTCCGGTGTAACTGTGACTCTGTATGAGATATTCTTTTGTGATGCAAATACAGGTTATGCCGCAGGCACTAACGGAACGATCAGAAAAACAACAAACGGAGGAACGAACTGGGCAGGGCTGACTTCAGGCACTACAAACGACCTTTATGAAGTGCATTTTATTATGAATAATTTAGGTTATGTTGTTGGCGCCGGAGGTACAGTCCGTTACACAACAAACGGCGGCACAAACTGGATCGCCCAAACATCCGGTACAACACAATCTCTGCTTGATGTGAGATTCTCAAGTACTTTTTTAACGAACGCACTCACCTCAATAGGAAATAACGGTACGATCATTTCAACAACAAACGGGGGGACAAACTGGAATTCTCAGAATTCGGGCACTAATAATGACCTGTATGAGATCCATTTTTCTTTCCCAACGGTCGGATATGCGGCCGGTCAGAACGGTACAATACTCAGAACCACTAATGGTGGAGCTAACTGGGTGCAATCGGTTTCAGGTACTAATAACACTCTCCGCTCGATATATTTTCCAATACCAAGCACGGGATTTTCTGTCGGCTTGAACGGCACTATATTAAAAACCACTTCGGGATTTGTAGGTATTGAACCTGTAAATAATTCGGTGCCGGATAAATTCGGACTGTCGCAAAACTATCCGAATCCGTTCAACCCTGTAACAAAGATAAGATTTGAAATCCCCGCAGGGAACAGCAATGAAAATATAGTATTAACTGTTTATGACGCTATAGGAAAAGAAGTAAGTACCCTGGTTGACGGTAATTTACAGACAGGGGTTTACGAAATTGATTTTGACGGAAGTAACCTTCCAAGTGGTGCGTATTATTATAAGCTGAAAGCCGGAAATTTTACAGATGTAAAGAAAATGGTTTTAGTGAAATAACCCGGGCTGCTTTGTCGTCCGGCTTTGACTGATTGATAAATTATGAAATTCAAATTTGCTTCTGTCTGGCTAATGATACGCCGGGCGGAAGTTTTTTATTTTCAGGCCTGTTCATCTATATCATAATCAGCACGAGAAATTATCTTCTTCCCGTCCCAGCGGATAACCTGTGATCTTGTTTCTTTGCGCACTTTGCAATCAGGCATACTGCAGATGAAACAGCATTTGGGATTACATGGATCCAGATGAACAAAAAGTTCTACCTTCTCTGTGTTTAATTCCTGCCTTATTACTTCTTCCAGGCGGTGTACAGTATCATGGCTTTCACTTACCAATTGATAGTACGGGACAATCAAATGAAAATCTACCATATAAGTGTCGCCTGATTTCCAGTATCTAAGGCGGTGCACATCTATCCAGTTATGATGTGCGATTCTTTCCCTTTCCAGCACTCCTGCAATGTCTTCAACAATTGCTTTGTCTGTTTCATGCATTAAGCCGCCAATTGATTGCCTTATGAGGTCTTTACCCGTCCAGAGAATATTCAATCCGAGTATAATCGCAACTAACGGATCAAACAACTTAATATCGGTAATCAAAACCAGGATCAAAGCTGCAACAGCTCCAAAGCTTGTTATCGAATCTGTCATAACATGTCTTCCGTCAGCAACAAGTATCAGGCTTTTTTCCCGCTTGCCGGTTCTTATCAGATACATACCAAGCAAAAGATTTGTAACGCTTGCCCCGGTAATTATCAGTGCTCCAGTATCGAGTGAAGATATTTCTCTTGGAGTAATTATATCCCGTACAGCATATAAAATAATAGATATTGCTGCAATTATAATGAGTGCTCCTTCGAATCCTGCGGAGAAGAATTCTATTTTACCGTGGCCGTAAGGATGTTCTATATCAGGCGGTTTTGTTGAAAGCAAAAGGCTGTAGTAGGCAAAAGAGGTTGCAAATATATGAACAATTGATTCAAGAGCGTCAGAGAGTACAGCAGCCGAACCCGTCAAAAAATAAGCGCCAATCTTGCCGAAGAACATCAAAAACCCAATGATGAGCGAAATAAGGGCGGCTTTTTTTTTCAGTTTTATCGAGGCAGTTTCCATCACTGTACAAATATAGCTTAAAAATACAATAATTTAAAAATTAATTATTTCGCTCTTGACAAATTAGTTTCCTTTAATTATTTTGGAAACCAGAGAAACGAAAATAGTTTCCAAAATGCAGATAATGTTCAATTTTAAGCATTTCTAAGGATGCCGGAAGTCTCAGAAAAAGAAAAAATACTATATTTCACACATGCAAAATTCATCACCGAGGGTTTTTATAAGACCACTATGGATGAAATTGCAAAGGACCTGCAGATAAGCAAGAAGACCATCTATAAGCACTTCGAATCCAAAGAAGACCTTCTTTCTTCGGTATGCGATGACAGGATTCGGATGATCCATAAATTCATGGATGATATTGTTGATTCTGATGAAGATTCTATTACAAAATTCCTCAGGATCCTGAACAAGCAAAAGAGCATGGCTATGAATTGCAGCGCTGTTTGGTTCCGTGACCTTGAAATTCATGCTCCGGATTTGAGAAAAAGATTTGATGAGGTTAGAACGGGTAAGGTCACAAATACACTGATTAAACTCCTGAACCAGGGTAAAAAAGAAAAAGCCATAGAGAACGTGCCCAATGATATACTTATTACAGCAATTAACGGAGCTATTGAATCGGTAACGCATGCGGATTTCATTCTGAACAGCAAATATTCATTTCACGATGCTATGCGGATAACAGCTGAGATATTTTTTAGCGGATTTTTGACTCCGCTTGGCAGGGAGAAATATTCCCACACAAAAATTCTTTTTGAAAACACACTATAGAATTATTATCTTATGAATAAAATTACTGTTGCGGTCATATTCATTCTTTCAATCGGGATAAATTCTGCTTTTGCTCAGAACGTAAGGGTTCTGAACTTAAGTGAAGCCATCAATTTGGCAAAAAGGAATAATTCGGACTATGTACTGGCAAAACTTGAAAAAATGAAGGCTGATAGGAAAGTGTCGGAGGTTTACAGCGAAAACCTGATACCGACATTAACGTTAAACTCCAGATACGTTAGGAATTTCAAAAAACAAATATTAAGTATTTCGGGGCAAACATTTGAAATAGGCACGGATAATAGTATTACTACTACTTTAGACGTCTCCGAGCCTATTCCCTTTTTAGGTACTCCTGTATTCAGCGGAATCAGGATCGCAGAATACTATTCCAGAATACAGGAGGAAAATGTGACTCTGGTAGAATCAAAAGTCAAGACCGATGTAAAAAAAGCTTTTTACGGCGCACTTCTTTTGAAAAATGTGGTCTTACTGAATACTCAAAGCGTTAATAATTCAAGGGAGAACCTGAGAGTTGTTGAAGCAAGATACAAAACCGGAGTAGCACTTGAGTATGATTTCATCAGGGCTAAAGTACAGGTTCAGAACCTGGAGGTTCAGCTTAATAAAACAGGTAATGACCTGAAAATAGCCCAGAAATTCCTGAAGAATACTATCGGATTAAAAGATGACCAGGATATTGATGTCAGCGGAACACTGATCTTTGACAGCACAGAGGTTTGGGGTACTAATGATGAATTGATCCGCAAAATATCCGAAAAGAACGTTGCAGTAAGGCAGCTGACGCTTAACAAACTTATTAATGAACAGCTCGTTGATGTAAGTTATTCAAGCTATCTTCCAAAATTTTATCTTTTCGGGCAATATGCTCTGCAAACTAATGAAAATGACGGTCAATCTCTTGGTGCATACCGTTTTAGCAGCGCAATTGTCGCAGGAATCGGGCTTACATGGGACCTTAACCTTTTCAGGAACAGCTATAAGGAAGACCAGTCTATTATAGAGGTAAAAAAGTCTGAGGAACTTATCTCTAAAACCAAAGAATTCCTTAAAGTTAATGCAGAAGGTATTTTATTGAGGATCGATGAGGCAAAAAGCAGGATCCGTGTGCAGGAAGAAGTTGTAACAACTGCAGAAAGAGGATATGAACTTGCCAATATCAGCTACAAAAACGGCGTCCTGAACCAGATAGATGTTCTTGATTCAGAGCTTGCACTTAGCCAGGTAAAGCTTGCTTATCTTCAGGCTGTATACGATTATTTAATTGCCAGAACCGACCTGGAAAACTTACTTGAAAAATAAATAATTTCCTAAAAACTATATCTCATGATCAGTAAATTATTATATTCCATCTTTGCGCTGATAGTTTCTTTGGCAGTTTATTCCTGCGGAAACAGCGGAGGCGAAACAAAAAAAGATACCACTGATAAAAAACTTCCCCTTGTAAAGATCAAAACGGTTGAGTCAGGTACCTTTTCAGATAATTTCAGGGTACTTGGTGTAATTAAACCATTTACCTCTGCGAAAGTTTCTTCTGAAGAAGGCGGACTGATAGTAAGCCTTAACAAGGATAAAGGCAGTTACGTAAGCCAGGGAGAGGTCATTGCTAGGATAAAAAAAGATGTTGAGATAGCTGTTTATGAACAGACCGAAGCACAGATTGAACTTGCAAAGATAAATTACGAAAAGCAGAAGCAGCTTTATGAAGATAATGCGACTACTGAAATTCAGTACCTGACTGCAAAATGGCAGTACGAGGCAGCCATCAAAGGGCAGGATGTATTGAAGCAGCGCCTGAAAACAGGATATATCCGCTCACCTATCAGCGGAGTTGTTGATGAGAAATTTATGAACAGGGGCGAGATGTCAGCACCCGGCTCTCCAATTGTGAATATCATCGATATATCAAGAGTGAAAATATCAGCCGGTGTTCCTGAAATGTATATCACAAAAGTCGAAAAGGGACAAAATGTTATTGTCACTATAGATGCACTGCCCGGCGTTTCCTTTGAAGGGAAAGTGAGCTTTATTGCTCCGGCTTTGCAGGGAACAAGCAGAACTTTTGAAATTGAAATAGTAATTAATAACAGGGATAAAATACTCAAACCCGGTATGAACGCAAACGTTCAAATATCAGAATATACCGAAGGCAATGCAGTAGTAATCCAGCAGGACCTTATTATTGACTACGGCGAGGAGCAGTATTTATTTGTTCTTGACGGAGATGTTGCAAGAAAAAGAGTTGTAAAACTTGGCGGAAGAAATGATAACATGGTTTTGATCGAGAGCGGACTGAATCCGGGTGATTTATTGATCACCGAAGGTTTCCAGGCGATAAAAGACGGCGATAAAGTACAGGTTGCTCAATAATTGTAAATTCAAACAGAAGAAGAACCAATGAAATTCTTTAAATTATTTGTTGATAATAAAGTTGTTGTATATATATTTACTTTCATCATAGTACTGGCGGGAATATCAGCGTATGTATCCCTGCCAAGAGAAGCATCTCCTTCCATACAAATACCATATGTTTTTATCTCCACGCTTTACGTAGGGGTATCCCCCGAAGAGATAGAAAAACTTGTAACTATGGAAATTGAAAAGGAGGTACAGGGCATAACGGGTATCAAGCAGATATCCTCAGTATCACGGGAGAGTTTTTCTTCTATAACTGTTGAATTCAATCCTGATGTCAAGATAGATGATGCGCTTCAAAAAGTAAGGGATAAGGTATCAATTGCAAAATCAAATATGCCGAGAGATATTGAAGAGCCCTTTATTACTGAAGTGAATCTTTCCGAGCAGCCGATCCTTTACATTAATATTGCGGGTAATTACGGGCTATCAAAGCTGAAAGATATCGGGGATAAATTAAGCGATAAAATAGAAGGAATAAAGGGTGTTTTAAGCGCAGAAGTTGTCGGCGGACTTGAAAGAGAAGTTAAAATAAATGTAAATTCCGACAGGCTAAAGTACTACAGCCTTGGTCTTAATGATATAACCAATACAATTGCAACTGAAAATCTGAATATCCCCGGGGGAAGCGTTGATATTGGCGATTTGAACTACCTTATCAGAGTACCCGGAGAAGTTGAAGACCCCAGAGTATTTGGTGACCTTGTCGTTAAAGCGGATTTAAAAGGCAATCCTATATACATCAGGGATGTTGCTCAGGTTATTTATGGTTATAAAGAGAGAGACAGTTACTCCCGCGAAAACGGCGAAGAGGCTGTTACCCTGATCATAAAGAAGCAGAGCGGTGAAAACCTGGTTAACATTGCCGATGAAATAAAAGCTATTGTTAAGGATGATGAAAAGAATATGCCTGCCGGCGTAAAAGTCAGCCTGACGGGTGACCAGTCAAAATCAATAAAAAATACGGTACATGAACTTGAAAATGGAGTTATTACAGGCGTTGTTCTGGTTGTAATAGTACTGTTTCTCTTCCTTGGATTCAGAATTGCTTCGCTTACGGCAACTTCGATCCCGCTATCATTCCTGATCTCATTTGTAATACTTAACTCTATGGGAGTAACCCTGAATATTGTAGTATTATTTACACTTATACTTGTGCTTGGTATTATTGTAGATGACGCTATAGTTGTTATGGAAAATATTTTCAGGCTTCAGGAAAAAGAAGGATATTCACCCTATGATTCAGCGCTTGAAGGCCCGCGTGAAGTGGCATTTCCCGTAACAATTGCAACATTTACTATCATAGCCTCGTTTTTCCCGCTGCTTTTTTTCCCCGGGATAGTTGGTGAGTTTATGAGATACCTGCCAATTACTCTTATTACATGCTTATTCTCATCTTTGTTTGTTGCAATGGTTATTAGTCCTGTTCAGGCGGCAGTTTTTATACATGTTAAAAAGCAAAAGGAAAAAGAAGCTAAAAAGAAGTTCAGGCCTGTTGGCAAATTCATTGAGCATTTTGATGAAAAATTCTTTTCAACGGTTCTTGGCATGTATGAAAAGACACTGAATTATTGTTTGAAGCACAGATTGCTTACCATAAGCGGAACCGTGCTGATACTTATCATTTCATTCATTGTTTATGCCAAGTTCAATAATGGAGTTGAGTTTTTCCCGAGTGTTGAACCTAGGCAGGCAAACATTAACATAACCATGCCAAGCGGTACAAATATTGACAGGACCAATTTAATCACAAAACAAATTGAGGAACGGATAAAACCTTTTGATGATATTGAGTACTATATTTCCAATGTTGGTTCTTCCGGTAATCCGATGGATTTCGGAGGATCAGTTTCAAACAAGAGCACTATTACGGTGAATTTTTACGATAAGCTTGACAGAAAAAGAAGTTCATTTGAAGCGATGGAAGACATCAGGGCAGCTATAGCAGGAATAGCCGGAGGAGATATAGATATTCAGAAACAGGCCAACGGCCCGCCGACAGGCCCTCCGGTAAATATTGAAATTTCAGGAGATGATTTCATAAAACTCGGCCAGTTATCAGACCTTGTAAAAGACAAGATCAAGGATATAAGCGGGCTTACAGACCTGAAAGATGATTTTAACGAAGCCAGGCCTGAGATAAAGATCACCATAGACAGAGAAAAAGCTGCATTATATAAGCTAAGCACAGCAACAATTTCATCGACGATCAGAACAGCGATCAATGGAACAGAGGCAAGTAAGTTCAGAGTGGGAGAAGATGAATATGATATTACTGTGAGACTGGATAAATCTCAGCGAAATAACGTTTCATCGGTTGAGAACCTGTTCATAGCAAATAAAGATGGTGTAAATATTCCGCTTACATCCGTAGCGAAAGTCGAATTTTCCGGCGGACTGGAAAAGATCAACAGGAAAGACCAGAAAAGAGTTGTTACAGTTTCTGCAAATGCTGAGGGAAGGCTTGGAAATGATGTTCTTAATGATGTTATGGCAAAACTGAAAGATTTTAATATGCCCGATGGATATGCTATTAGTTATACAGGTGAAAATAAAAATCAGAATGAAGCTTCTGCTTTTCTTGGAAAAGCATTTATGGCTTCTCTTCTGCTTATATTCCTTTTCATGGTAATGGAATTCAATTCACTCCGTACTCCGTTGATAATTATGTTTTCAGTACTTCTCTCACTGATCGGGGTATTTTTCGGGCTGCTTGTCACACGAACCCCTTTTGGCATCATGATGACGGGAATCGGGGTCATATCGCTGGGAGGTATTGTTGTACGTAATGCAATTGTTCTTCTGGACTTTCAGAAAGAGCTGGTCAGGCGGGGGCTTGGGCGTGATGAAGCATTGATTCAGGCAGGTGTCATAAGGCTTAGACCGGTATTCCTGACAGCAGTTTGTACTATACTCGGACTTGTACCTCTAACAACAGGTGTTGATTTTGACTGGAGAACATTTAGCTGGGTAATCGGAGGGGAAAATACTGCTTTTTGGAGACCTATGGGTGTTGCTATAATATTCGGCTTATCAGTATCAACTTTCTTAACGCTTGTTGTTATTCCGGCAATATTTTCCGCAGTGGATGATGTTATTCTGAGGCTGAAGAAGAAGAAAAATACTGAAGTGAGGGTTGAAGAAGCACCGGCTAAAGCATAGTATTAATTTGTTTCATAAATTTCTCCGTTAATAACACCGCTCTTTGATGGTTAGAGTGAATGTTAATTGACGATTAAAGGCAGACCGAAAGGACTGCCTTTTTAATTGATTGACTTCTCTTAGAATTGCTTTACACTTAAAACTTCATATCCCGCTGACTTTATAGCCTCAGAAATTGCCTCCTGATTTGTCTTACCCGGATCGAATGATGCTTTTACTACATTAGTGTTAAAGTCTGCAATTACATCTTTTACACCTTCGACTTTTTTCACTTTAGTTTTAATAGTCTTCTCGCAGCCTGTGCATGTCATTCCGGAAGTATGTATCTCGATAGATTTATCACCTGAGGAAACCTGTAATGTTTGCTGATCGGAGTTTTTATCCGGCTGCATATTATTCTTATCATTTCCTGAGGTTTGGTTATCAGACTTTCCGCAGCCTGTTACAATTATTGCAAGAAAGAAAGCAAGCAGTATTAGAGATTTCATATTTATATTGTTTTGGATTTAAATTAAGTCAAAAATAGAATAATTTACACAATAATAATAACTAATTATTCGGGATTAGAATTTCATGTAGTGGGGTAATTTGATACGGTATTTGCATTATTGAGTTTATTAATAGTGATTTGTAGCCGCAGCCTTCAGGATGCGCTGTAAATTCGCAAGCAAAACTTGCGGCTACGGCAAAAAACCCCGCTACCGAATTTCAAAATAATTTAGAAAATTGAAAATAACAGTCAAGGTTAAGCCAAATTCCCGCGAAAATACGGTTAAAGAGATCAGCAAGAATTATTACGAAGTGCGTGTATCGGTACCCCCGGAAAAAGGGAAAGCAAACGAACGTGTAATTAAGCTTTTATCTGATCATTTAGGAATAGCGAAATCCAGAATACTCATTGAAAAAGGTCAAAAGAGCAAAGAAAAAGTAGTTGAAATTATTTGAAAAGAATATTACCGTAGAAAGTGTTATAAAATATTCATATTTTAATAAACCAATTTCACATTAATGTTAATTATATAACGGAGAGCACTATGAAATGGATTATTTTCTCATTTTTAGTAACATTATATTTAAATTCAAATATTTATACCCAGCAGGCTACTGCCGAAATTTATGACCCGCCGAGACCGTATCACGGGCAATTTGATGTATGGGGTACTGATTATCTTGTGACAAATACTGAACCTTTGGGCAGGCCCTCAGGAGTATACAGAACTACAAATAACACTATTTATGTTGCTGTGCCTGATACTAATTTGACGGCAGGCAGATGTGTTGTGATCTTTGCATCTTCCAACAACGGTGCGAGCTGGGTATCCACAGGATCGGTTTCGCCGGCATTAGTTGTTCCGAAAGTAAAAATGGTTTGCAGACCGGGATCTGATTCAGTTTATTGTTTTATACTCATAGGCACTATAGTTTACAGCTGGAACGTTATTACAAATAACTTCAATCAATTTACAGCTTACACCAATATCAGAGATTTCGATGCTGCCATGACATCCACAAACAGTATTTATTTGATTTATGACTTGGTAACAAACAATGAGATCAGATGGCACGGGTCAACAAACGGAGGTGTTGCATGGGGAGGAACTATATTCCTAACATCTGCCGGGGCACATCCCACTATGTATTTTTCCGGTTTGGGAGATACTGCTGTAATTAATTATAAAGGCCCGATTGCCGGAACAGATACATTAACGTCTGCTATCAGAAATGTAAGATACAGAGAAAGCGTACCCGGAACATTAGTGATAGTTGGCAGTTTTACAACACCAATTGCTGCCGGCACTGCCAGAGATCAATTTATGGGGGTGAGGAATGGCTTGAATGCATGGATATTCTTTACAACCGGAGTTACAGGCGGTATAGACTTTAATTGTATTTCAAGCATTGATGGCGGAACGACTTATGGAACACCTGTTACAATTGGCTCAATGCCAGGCAGGGATGAATACTGGTTTGATGCAAAACACTACAATTCCGGAGTTGATATTATTTATTATTCTGACAGTTTGCAGGGTGGCCCGCCAACTAACAGTTCTGACAGGATGTATAACACATATGCATTATACTCAACACCAACAACTTTTTCAACCCCGGCACAATTTAGTGAACATCCGCCATCATGGTCAGCAAGGGGCTATATTCCAACTTTGATCGAATATTATGACGCAGGCAGCGATGCAGGAGCAATTTGGGTAGGCTTTGACGCCGCAAATAAGAAACTGTATTTTGACAGGTACAGCGCAGTAACGGGTATTTCGCATACCGGAAATGATATCCCGAATGTGTTTTCACTCAGCCAAAACTACCCGAATCCGTTCAATCCTTCAACTAAGATCGATTTCTCAATTCCGAAGGCGGGTTTGGTAATGCTGAAAGTCTATGATATGCTTGGAAGAGAAGTCGAATCACTTGTCAATAAAGAAATGAAACCGGGATTCTATTCTGCAGCTTTTGATGCCTCAAAGTATGCAACCGGTATATATTTCTATAAACTGGTTTCAGGCGGTTTTATTGAAACAAAGAAAATGATACTTGTGAAATAAAACTTTGGATTATTTTATTAAAGCGGCTTTCGGGCCGCTTTTTTTATTTCCAATTCACCGTTATCCCTTCTCAAATTATTTGGTTATCAGTTCATCAATTTTTGTTGTCAGCCACTTTCTGTTTGCAAGGGAATCTATGCTTCCAAGTTTAACTTTCAATTTTAGAAGTGCTTCTTTGTCATCATCAAGCCTGATCTTTATGAGGTTGTTCAGAATATTTATGAAATTAACGTTCTTTTCTCTGTACTGATCTGTAAATGAAATATTGGTATTGAGCATTCTCCGGAAGCTTTCGATAAGTGATAATGAAGACTCAAAATGTGATAGTTCATAAAACGCCATGAGGTTTAGTATCTTAACATCTATTTTATAAAAGATCTGACCTGTTTTTACTTTATGTAAATGAAGAAGCGTTTTATCAAAGTCTTTTTTCTCGAAATTCAGCCGCGCCAAAGCGAGTTCAAAAATACTCTGCCTGTCTTCTTTTTGAAGCCGGGCTTTGTATTCATATATGAAGTTCTCTGCCCATTCAAATTTTCCAAGCCTGATGGCACAAAGATAAATATTTCTGAATTTAAGGGCTGTAATAGTTGAGGTACTCCCGGATGTGTATATTCCATTATCAAGCTCGAAAACATATGTTTCAAAAATGTCCTCGTAAAATTCTGTCCTGCCGGAATTGATCTTTTGAGCAATTACCGATTCCAACGGACCGAAAAGCGTGCTGGCTTCTGTTTTTGAAAGATTCTTTATATTCCGGTATAAGAGATTCTTAAAATTCAGGTAGTAATCGTTATTTTCGGGATGAAGGTTACTGAGCAGTGCACTATACTGAAGCCGGATGTTCACAGTATTTTCGATGTTATTGCTTTCCATGTATTCAAGAAGGGATTCGATATCAAGTGCGCTTACGAATTTTTCACCGAGATCAACTTCGGCTTTGATGTTAAAAGAGAATCTATTAATATGATTGTTAATTGTCATCCTGAGAATATTTGTCAGGAAGAATGTTATCAGGTATTGCGAAGAGGTTACAGAGTTTGCCGAGGCAAGAGTCTGCTTATTATTGAACATATTATTCTTGAATTTTTCCTCCTCAAGCTGAAACAGGTGAAAATTCTGAAGAGTAATTGCGTCATTACTATCTCTGATCTTCGATTCAAGCAATTGCGTTTCCTTAGTAAATAGCTGCTCTACTTCACGGGTAGTCAATTGTGCAATCAGACCAATTGATTTTTCAAAAGAACGGTTCACATAATTATCAACGGAAAGAAATTCCTTAGCCAGCCTGTATAACTCAGAATTCAGGTTCTTCATCACCTGTTCATTGAATACTTTACCGGGGAGCACTTTTCCGTATAGTTTTTTTCTATCCAGACCTGCGGATGTGAATTCCGGGTAATGTTTCCTGATTTCTGCAAATAATTTGGTAACCCTTGAGTTTTTGTTAAAATATGGTGAATCCAGAAAATCACCAAAACGCTTGATTTCCTCAGGTGTAAATGAACCCAAAAGCTCTATGGATTTACTCTTATTCATTATCATTTCTGCAAGTTTCAAAGTTACTTTCTGCTGAGCTAAGTATCAAGGTATTTTACTGATTTATTATGTTTTTATGCAAGTTGAATTCTGTAAATATATCATTTTCAAGGTTACTTTAATGAAGCAATTTCTTTTACTGATTTCTTAGTTACTTTCATCTTATTCCTTAATCATTTAATCCCTTTAAAATCACCCGCTTATACTGATTAGCTTCATTCAAAAGCACAATAATCGTGACTATGCCAAGGTTATTTCCTGTACTCTGTTTCTTTGTAATGGGGTATGCTGTGGATATATCTTTGTAAAGAAATGAAATAAAGGAGTTCGGAAAATAGAAATTGAATGAAAAAAATAAAAGAAGGGAAAAGTACAGTATAAAACATAATTATGAAACTTCAATTCAGTATAAAAGCGACATAATAATTCATAATCTTCTTGACCCGGATTTTGAAAGTGAATTGTCTGTAAATACACACAACAAAAACAATAATTATTTCAATAATAAACTATTAAATAAACAAAACAAAAAAAGAAAAGGAAAAAAATGAAAAAATTAACATTAGTTTCAGCTTTGCTCTTCATTTTGGGATTAACAGTATTTGCCCAGAATGATTTTACAAATGAAACAAAATTCAATTTAAGCAGCAGCAGAAAAGTTTCGGGCAGTGAAAACTGCTATTCACAATGTGATGGAACAAGTTTGGTCCCGAATGAACTGCTTGTGAAGTATAATTCAGCTGCTGACTCACGAAATGAAGAACTTAAAACCTCATATGGTATTGAGATCGAGAAGTATCTTAAAAAACCGGAAAATACAGATCAACAGACTGATTTTGAATT
>JANWKI010000008.1 GCA_025451455.1 Ignavibacteria bacterium | reverse complement strand
CCGAAACCTGCAGCCTTCATTACCTGGTTTATTACTTCTTCAAAATCATGGTGCGAATCGTTGAATAGTATCAGGGTAAACCCTTCTGTGTTTACATCAATATCGGTCGGCTGCGCCAATTCCTGCTCAAGTGTCATAAATATTCTTTAATGCTGTTATATTTATTCTTAATTTTATAATCTTCAATCCTGCGCTTTTTGCAGTCCCGCGTTTCTACTTAGCGGGATTTAATCTTCTCGTTTTACTCATCTACGTATTCCACTCCTCACTCTCATAATCATAAGACGATTTGGAGCCTTTCTGGGTTGCCTTTGAATTAAACAGCATTGCCCCGACCATATCTTTATAAGAAACTGAGCTTCCGTCTTCCAATTCATCTTTTGCGATCTTTGAGTTATTGTGCAATCCGTCAAGCATGAACTCCATCATAGAAGCAAGTTCATATTCATTTTCAATTGTTTTTATATAATTTCGGACTGTTTTTTCAAGTCCGGCTACTTTTTTGAGGGCATCAAAATATTCCCGAAAGCTCATCTCATCGCTAAGCTCAATATAATTTCCGCCTTCAAACCACTTTACAATTTCAGTATAAGGATCAGATGCCGGCTGGCTGTGCTCTCCTCCAACTCCCTGCGGTGAATGTCGTTTGGATTTTTTCACGAGGGGATCCGGGAAATATTTTCTGAACACTTCACGGACGCTTCTTCCGACGAGCGCTTTGCTGACTTTTACAGGGCCTTCCTGCTCACCTTCGAATACCAGCTCGATCTTTCCGGTCATTCCGGGAAGAATTGCATTCAAGTCGGTTATCCTGGGGAAAATAATATTTTCTTTGTTTAGTATTGAACGTCTTTCTGCATTACTGACAAGGTTTTCCATTGCAGAAATTGTCATTCTTGCACTGACACCGGATTTTTGCTCGACAAATTCGCTTGACCTTGCCTCGTGCGCTGCTGTTTCAATAATTTCTTTCATATAATAAGGTATTACAACTTCCTTATCGTGATGGCGTTTTATCCAGCTTTGTGATTGTGTTATCTTTATTCCGTCTTCAATACTTTTGGGGTAATGAGTCAATATTTGCGAATCGATCCTGTCCTTAAGCGGCGTGATGATATTCCCCCGATTGGTATAATCTTCCGGATTAGCAGTATAAACAATAAACACATCAAGCGGAAACCTGATATTGAACCCTCTTATCTGTATATCACGCTCCTGCATGATATTCAAAAGTCCTACCTGTATCCTCGGCTGAAGGTCAGGTAATTCATTAATTGTGAAAATGCCGCGGTTCGTTCTTGGGACAATCCCGAAGTGAATGGCGCCTTCGTGCGAGTAGTTAAGCCTTTGTGTTGCAGCTTTGATGGGGTCAATATCGCCTATAAGATCAGCGATAGTAACATCCGGAGTAGCAAGTTTTTCGGCAAAACGCATATCCCTGCCCAGCCATTCAATTTCAGTTTCATCTCCGTGTTCATTTACCATATCAACGGCAAATTTAGAGATCGGGTTAAACGGGTTATCGTTAATTTCCGAACCCTTGACAATTGGAATAAATTCGTCAAGCAGATCAACCAGCATACGAGCCATCTTTGTTTTTGCCTGTCCCCTCAATCCCAGGAAAATTATATCATGCTTTGCTAGCATAGCGTTTACAACCTGCGGTATAACGGTTTTTTCATAGCCTATTATCCCCGGGAAAATCTCTTCTTTGTTTTTGAGTTTTTCAACCAGGTTTTTTCTTATTTCATCTTTTACGGTTAAGGCTTTGTAGCCTGCCTGTTTCAGTTCGCCAAGCGTCTTCGGCATATTAGCAGCATTTGCTGACATTAATCGTATTCTTCTTTCTATTTATAGTAATAAATAAATGTATTCAGATTCTCTATTTCCTGTTTCTTTTCTTCCATGTCTTCCTGCATCAGGTCTCTCATGGAAACCATCCCGATGAGTTTATCACCCTCTCTGACCGGCATATGCCTGATAGATTCCTGCTGCATGATCTTAATGCAGTCTTCATACGAATCGTGTGCCTCCATTAATATTACCCCTTTTGTCATTACTTCTTCAATTTTTGTACTTTCCATATCCAGCTTTTTGGCAGCACATCTTATCATTAAGTCGCGCTCGGAAAATATACCTTTCAGCTTGCCCTTTTCATCAAGAACAGGTACCGCACCAACATTGTTTTCAGCCATCCGGGTTACCGCTTCAAATATGCTTATGCCGGAATTAACGAAATGCATTGGCCTGTTTGAGCATAGATCACGAAGTGATTTCATGACGGTACTCCTTTCTATTATAAATTTCGGGAATGCCTTAAAATAGTAAATAATGTATGGTAAATCAACTTTATAAATTTAACAATTTTCAGGTGTAATTTGCTCCATTTACCGAAGGTTACCGTGTTAAAAAATCAGATGAACAAGCCTCTGGAATATTTAAAAGAAGAAACATTTTATCGAAATTTTATGTAAAACCCCATTTAAGGCTATATTTTTAAAGGCAATTTTATTTAAATATTTTTCAGCATATTAGCAGTAATAAATAATAATTTAACCTATGAAAGCTATGAAATATATGTTTATCTTTTCATTTTTCTTTTTCGGATTTGTGTGCAGCACAGGCTCAGGCTCTCAAAAAGAGACGAAAGAAGTTCAGAACCCACTCCTCCTGAATGAGAAGCAGACAATTATTTCAGCCGGAGACGACGGCGCTTATAACTCGCTCTTTGGCAGCGGATATAAAAAATGGGAACTTACTGAAAAAGATATTGATAATGCCGAGAAACTGATAAAGGTGTGTTTTGAAAATCAGAAAATGGGAACGGTAAACCGTTTTTTGCGAAAGAGCCCGGAAGATTACTGCAAACAATTCGTGGGCGCAATAAATTTCAAGGGTGAAAAAACAATTTGGGTAAACTGTTTCTGCGAGAAATTTAAGGATGATTTTAAAAACTGGAAAACCGAAATTGTAAGCGTAGATGACAGGGGGAATTGCTATTTTAATATCAAGATCAACGTTGATAAAAACGAGTATTATGACCTGAACATAAACGGAAATGGATAAGCGTAATTATTCTGCTTCAAATCTTTTTCAAGGGCGTTTTTCAAGCGGGTTTGTCACTCCAACAACGTGAGTTTTGATCTTGTTTCTTACAGCAAACAAAACCCCGTCGCTTATCTCTTTATTCAACAGCCACCTTGAGCCTGAAGACTCAATGATAAAACCTAAAGTAATGATGTGATAGTTAATATTACTGAACTCACTGAATTCCTCTCTTCCCCTTTCTCCCGTAATTTCCTCATCTGCATTTAAGCTGCCCGAGACTTCATACAAATTGCAGCCGTCAGATGTTTCGTTAATGACCTTTGCAGTAATTATCCGCGCAAGCTTTGCTGTAGAGTGAATCCATAATATTGCAAGTGTGATACTGCCGTGTTCATTAGTCGCTTTTATAAGGCTTTTCGTAAGATCCATGTAATTATTATAATCTGTCTGAAGAAAATTAAGACTGGTTGATCTTTTTCCAGCGGCTTTTTTCAGTTTTTCAAACCCGGATTTATTCCTTGCTAAAACAGTTACCGTATCAAAGGAATTCAGCAGTTCAATAACTGCATATCTCAGCATTCCGGTTCCGCCAATTACCAGTGCATGGGACATTTAATGGTACTCCAGCAGCTCTATCCTGTTACCGAAAGGATCGAAAAAAGAAAACCGTTTTCTTCCGGGAATTGGAGTCTCTTCTTTGAGCCACACACTGTTTTGCTTCAGGAATTCCTTTACTTCATCAAGGTTCCCGATCTCAAATGCAGGGTGTTCTTTATTAAAGCCCTCAATACCAATTCGAAAACCCATAACATCAGAGAGAGTCTGGGAAGGGTTTATACCCAAATGCAATTCAGCCCCGGCAATTTTAAACCAGACTCCGCCTGTGGACTTCAGTGAATCAGGTTTCTCGATCTCTTCAAGTCCAAGCAGCCCGGAATAGAACTCTCTTGCTTTCTTTTCAGCTCCTTTTGGTATTACAATCTGTACATGATCGATCCTTTTGAAATTTATCTTCATTATACAATTGCTTCAGTTTCAATTTCTATCAGCATTTCAGGAAGGATGAGCCCTTTAATTTCAACCATTGTGCAGCATGGTCTGATCTTACCGAACACTTCTGAATGTGCCCTGGCAATACCTTCCCATTTCGAGATATCGGTGACGAACATCCTGTTCCACACAACATTTTCAATTGATGAGCCTGCTTCTTCAAGATATTTTTTTATCTTTTGAAAGATATAAATGGTCTGGCCATACGCATCACCGTCTCCGCCTATAACTTCTCCATTTTCATCTACGGCAGTTGTGCCTGTAACCATAATTCTGCTGCCTGCTTTTATAGCGCGCGAGTAACCGAAAACTTCTTCCCATTTGCCACCGCTTGAAAATTTCTTTATTTCCATTAATGCCCTTTATTAAATAACAACAAGGGGCTTGTGCCCCTCGTCATACATACTTGCTGATCAAATTTACAAAAATATTATCAACTTATAAAAGGTATAAATTATATACAGTAACTTAGGTCAGGGTAACTATTGCGGCGGGTCGAAAAACCTAAGTTCACTCAATTCTGTGGTGTCCGGAAATTCATCCCGGCACTTACTCCTGTTATTCTTTATTGACCACTACACTAACTTACCAATTCAATTACTTACCGTTCTCAAGCTTCTTCAGTACCTGCTTGCCGTTCTCATTTGCCGGATCAAGCTCAATTGATTTCCTGTAATTAATTATTGCATTTTCTTTATCACCGGCCGCAGCAAGGGCCTCGCCGTAGCTATCGTATACATTTGCTGACTGAGGGTAAAGCTCGACATTCAGCTTAAATACCTTAACTGCCTCACTTATTTTCCCGCCCTGGAGGTAAATATATCCGAGCTGGTTCATTTCTCTTTCGATTACCCTGTATTCATCTTTATTTTCTTTAATCTTATAAAATTCTTCTATAGCAGCATCAATGCCTTTTTGATTTACCAGTTTAGCAAGTTCTTCTGCTGCGCTTTTCTTTGGAGGCAATGGTTCTATGCCGTAGAGAACACTGACAATACCATTGTTAAGCTGATTAAGCCCAATGTTCTCTAAATTATTCAGTATCATTACAAATTTATTGTCATCAACAAGCCTTGTTTCCAGTGAAGTAAATCCGAAAATCCCGCCGCTGTGAGTTATAACTTTTTTCGTTATGTCATCCTTTAACGTCGGTTCAATTATCTGCCAGCCGTAGCCGTAATTATTCATAACCGGGGAGAACATTTTTTCCTTTGAGGCAGCACTCAGGATTTTCTCTCCGTAGAGAGCCTGGTCCCACCTGAACATATCTTCAACCGTTGAATAAATTGAACCCGCAGAAAAAGGGATGGTCATATCAAGAAATCTTGCCGGTTTAAACTCGCCAAAAGAGCTGATATAACCTTTCGCTTTATTTTCATATGTCTTGTCACTGTTCTCAAGTCCTGAGTTTGTCATTCCAAGCGGTGTGAAAATATTTTCCTGAAGATTTTGCTCATATGTTTTGCCTGTTACTTCTTCAATAACCGCGCCTAAAATGAAATATCCTGAATTGCTGTATTCCCATTTAGTCCCTGGTTCAAAAATAAGTTCTCCGCTGCAGTATTTCAGGACAAAATCTTTCGGTGTAACTTTGTTCTTAACTTCTTCCTGCATGAATCCAGCGTTATCGGTATAATTTGAAATTCCGGATGTATGGCTTAATATCTGGTGGATCGTGATCTTATCTCCAATATCCTTCCGGTAATACGCAAGATATTCTGAGAGCTTCCCGTCAAGTTTTATCTTTCCCTTTTCAACCAGCTGCATTATTAACGTGGCGGTAAATTGTTTTGTAACCGAGGCCAGCCGGAATTTTGTACCCTGTTTATTGGGAATCTTATTTTCAAAATCCGCCATTCCGTAACCTTTGCTCAGCAGGATCTTCCCGTCTTCTGCAACCAGAACTGCTCCGTTAAACTGTCCCAGCTCATTATATTTCTGAATATATTCATCAATTTTCTGAACCTTGTCCTGCGAAAACACATTCCCCAAAAAGAAAAGCAGTAATATAAGAAATGCTGATTTTGTTGTAATTATGCTGAATTTTTTCATTTTTGAGTTTATTTGGTTAAATAATACTTAGACCAGAGAGTAACGGCCCTGTGACATATTACATATATTGTGACGGGAGATACTTAGTTAAGGTTTCACACTTTACACCTCAAAACACTCTGCACAATCATTTCTCTTTCGAATACATGAGGAGCTTAACGCCCCAGTATTCTGCAGCTTTTTCGTATTTCATTCCGATTTTTTCCAGTACTTTGATACTGGGGGTGTTCTGGGGATAGACCAGTGCAACTATCCTTTTCAGGCCAAGCTTTTCAAATCCATACTCAAGTACTGCTCCTGCAATTTCCGATGCGTAACCATTACCCCAGTATGGTTCATCCAGCATATAGGAAATTTCAATCTCAGAGCTCTCAGGCAAATAACTGAAGCCGCATTTTCCCGCAAAGGCATTATCCTCATTGCGGATTATTGCCCAGTTCGAAAATCCGTGTTTCGATTCGTATTCATTCCATCTTGCGATAGAAGCCTCGGTATTTGCGCGGGAGATGGTTTTGCCGCTCCCAATAAAACGCATTACTTCTTGATCGGCATACATTTTAGCCAGCGGGTCTAGGTCGCCTTTTTCAAGCGGCCTGAGGAAAAGTCTTTTGGTTTCAAGTAACATTCAAATTTCCTTCTGTTAATTAAAGTTCGTTATTCCATTTCTTCACTATTTCTTCAAACCCGTCGTTAATTCCAAAACCGTAACCATGGCCGTCATTGTTCCAGCCCTGAGATTCAAATGACCACAACACATATCCCCGAACTCCCATGCTGAATTTTTCCCTGATGTCAAGCTCAAGGATCTTTTTCCTGCTGCGAAAAATGTATTTTTTAAAGCCTGCTTCACCAATATATACAGGCTTGGCAATTTCTTTCGCAAATCTTATATCCATTTTATTATAGAAATTCCATACAGCCCTTAAAGTAATCGGGAGATGCACGAGCGAATTTCTTTTCAAAAACAGGTTATCAATCCACCTGAGGGAGGATTCAGAAGCTCTGGCAGCCTTTTCATAAAACTTTGCTCTCTTAATATTTCCTCTGAACCGGTGAAGCACCCCAAGCCTTTCGAATATTCCGGAATCATAGCTGTAATCATGCAGTGATACTGCATCAAGAGATGGCAGGGAATACAGTTTCCTGAAATTACTTTTTCTGAATATGGAAAACCTGCTGCCGAATTTATCACCAATACCTCCTACAGTACCCAAAGAAAGCAGGTGATTTGGATTCACAGATTTAATTTCTTCACTTGTATGTTTTACGAAATTGAAAAAGGAGTCAAAACTATCTGTCTCAGGTTCATTTATCAGCTCCCAAATCATGATCTCGTCTCTTAATCTGCATGCGGCTGTAACTTCCTTAACATATTTCAGGTACCCCTTTTTATAAGCTGACTTGTACCACCGTTCATCTATATTGTAGTTCTGCAGGTAACCCCATTTATCCGCCAGCGACACGATAAGTTTAATTCCTGGTGCGTGAACCATATCGCATATTTCATTCAGTTTATTTATCATCAAAGCTGTTTCCCTGTTCTGAAAAAGCCAGAACCTCAGAACATTGAATCCGGTTTTCACTGCATCATCAATTACCGCACGGGTAACATCAGTTTCAAGGTTAGCAAGCTCGTAAACATTTGCGCCAATAAAACTTATGGGCTTGCCGCAAATAGAAAAACTGCCATTAATGTTTTGTACAAATCCTGATTCGAGCAATATTTGAAGTTATTTATTTCAATTCCGGCTGTAATTCGTCTGTTTTTTCCAAAAGCCAGTTCTTTCGCACTGCTGTTGAGTTGCTTATCCTTTCTTTCAGGATAAGCGGAGTTATGCGTGTACCGCCAAATTTTATCCGTATCAGTAAATTTGCATTTTCAACAAATTCCTTGTAACCTTTTTTCATTTCTCCCTTAAAACTCTTTTCCTTTTTTATGAAATGCCTGTATGAATCTATCAGGCTCAGCGCGCTATCGAACTTGCCAAGCTCATACAGGGAGCAGAGCCTGAGATCGCGCATATAGTATTTCATCTGCATCGTACTGTAATCTATTTTAGATTCATACTCCAGGACTTTTTCGTAATCCTTCAAAGCAAAAGCCAGAAAACATCTTCCGTAATAATACATATTCTCCCTTTGTTTCTCTTCAAGAAGCGGGCTGTAATTTTGTATGAAGTCTTCGCTCCACCTGAATTCCTTCAGCTGGATCCCGAAACGAAGCATATTTGTATAAATAGTGAGCCTTAAGAATTTTTCGCCGGAATATTGATAGAGGCCCAGAAGTATTTTAAATGCCTCAAACAATGTTCTTTCATACTTTGAAGAGTTCTTGCGGTACCGGTAGTGAATGAAGTTTACCATGATAGTCGAAAGTACAAACTGTTCTGTTTTTTCTATGGGTGAATTTTTATCTTTCAGTATCTCCCTGAAGCGTTCAAGGAACCTGCCGGACTTTTCTTCATCTGCATCAATAGAGCGGTAAAGACAGTAATAAGCTTCAAAGAGAGGATAATATTTATACGAGCCTTCTATAAATATCTTATCTATCTTTTCCATATTAATATTGTGCATCACCGGCAAAACAAATTCATTTTCTATTTCGTAATCTATGTAATCAAGCCTCCAGAACATATTGTAGTGCTGGAACATTTCTATAAAGAATACTGCAATAGCAATTTCGCTGTATTTTATTTCCGCATGGTGAAGCTCTTTTTCCACTGCCCTTGAAGAATAAAATTCTGTCCTGGCTTTTTCATACCACATCTTCCTGTAAAGAATATTCTGGTTAAGGAACGTTATCTCATTGAGCTTTTCGCCATAAGTTCTCTCAAGCTTTTTATACAGCTTTTCAAGATTCCTTGAATCAAAAGCCTTCATCAGCTTTATCTTCTCTTCGCCGGGAGAATTTATGAATTCCGTATAGGACAAAAATTTTTCGGCAAGCTTCGTTGATAAATGGATAAGGGTTTTCATATTCTCTTCTTTATAAGGCTTGCTGCTGTAAATGTGCTTGTGAAGAAGTTTCATGTCAATTTTACTGCCGGTAAAACCTCTGTTATTTTCACATAAAATTTCTATCAGCTTAATTACATTCTTATTCTTATTGTAAAACGGTGAGTAAACAAATGCCCTGAAATCTTTCAGTTCCTTTTTGCTCAAAGTTCTTAATATTGCAATTAAATTGTTTTCTGCCATTTTGCTGATTTATCTGTAAACTCTTTCTCCTCAAAGATACATCAAAATCTTTAAAAAACCAATATTTTCGATGTTTTTATGCATATATTTTAATACATCGAGAATAACTTATAAACTTTTAAGTAAAAGAATCTGTATCCTTATATCAGATGATGTATCAATTTTTCCAATCACAAAATCCCTCCATTGAGAGTTTACAATTTAAAAGATTAAAATTGTCAGCATATTAGCCTCAGGTCATATGGGGAATAGTTATCAGAAAATTTAGCAGGTAAATGGTTATATTTGTTGTATGAATAAAGGAATTTTCCTGTTTACATTATTATTGTTGTTTTCAGTAAACTCTTTTTCGCAATTAAGTTTACCGGAGAGTCCGCTTCTGAACAGAAACTATTCTTCTTCAAATACGGGTAACACCATAATACTCAGCGCTATTCTCCTGATTACTCCCACGCTTGTTCTTGAAGACGGCAAACCATATTTCGGGCTTTCAAAAGAGCTTTCTATTGGCAGGTTTCCATTCGGCAGGGCAGAATTTGATTACTCATACATTTTCAGAAGTGAACGCACAAACGCAATACACTTATCTTATAATCTGGATATTCCGGTTTTTGGGGGCAGTGGCTCCTCTTTTATGATCTCTCCCGGAGCTGGATATTATACTGATTTCACACGTACGGGTTTTTTCGGACAGCTTGCTATTGGGCTCTTTGCAACAACCGGGTTCAGCGATGCAATTGCAATTCATCCTTGCCTTAAGTTTCGCGCAGCATTTATTAAAGATGGCCTCCCGGAAATTTATGAAATTTCCCTTGGTGTTGGTTTCGGTATTTATTCAAGGTAGTATTTTTATACATTCCATTTATCCAAAGAGTCTCATGATTTAATTTTATCTCTTAAAAATCCCTTTATTATTATCCCGCTTTTATATATAATTACCTAATTAATATACTTCAGTAATCCGCTTGAACAGATTTAAATACATTTTATTGCTTACAATTGCCCTTTCTGCGGCAGCATTATCACAGGAGCTATACATTCCGCTGGAATTTCAGGCTGCCTATGAGGACGGCACGCGCTCGCCCGATGGCAAGCCGGGCCCCGAATACTGGCAAAACTCCGCTGATTATAAATTGAGCGTTATACTCGACCCGGCAGCGGGAAAAATCACAGGCTCCGGTACAATCATCTATAACAATAACAGCCCTGATATCCTTGACAGGATCGTTATCAGGCTATACCAAAACCTCAACAAAGCGGGTACATTGAAGGATTTTCCTTTCAACGATAAAGAATTTACAGATGGTATTGTAATACGCTCGCTTACTTTGAATAAAAGATCCTATGATGTAATGTCTGATACTTCCCTGGAAAATACGGGGACCAATATTGTAATAAAGAACCTCAATGTTCTTCCCAAAAAACAGGTAACAATCAGCGTTTCTTGGGACTTTACCATACCAAAGGTGAACAAGGTGCGTATGGGACAGTATGACTCAACAACATTTTTCATCGCTTACTGGTACCCGCAAATAGCAGTATATGATGATATTGACGGATGGGATATGAACGAATATACCGGCACCACAGAGTTTTACAATGACTTCAACAGCTACGATGTTAATATTACAGTGCCGAATAATTTTGGTATATGGGCACCGGGTACTCTTGAACATCCTGAAACCGTTCTTTCCCCTGAAGTTTTTTTGAGATACAAAGAGGCAATGATCTCTTCCGAGACCGTTAACATAATTTCATGGAACGATTATCAGCAGAAAATAGTGCCTTACAATAATTCCGGTGAAACCAATGCGTGGCATTATAAAGCATCCGGCATTCCGGATTTTACATTCGGCGCTGCTGCAAATTATCTTTGGGATGGCAAAGCAGCATATGGCGGTGCAGGTAATTCTGTCTTTGTCAGCGCAGCATATAACGCAGCCTCACTGGACTTCTATGAAGTCTGTGATATAGCGGCCAAAACCGTTGAGTTGATGTCTAAAGAGCTGCCCGGAGTTGATTTCCCCTTCCCAAAACTAACAATATTCAACGGAAGCGGCGGAATGGAATCCCCGATGATGGTGAACGAGAGCTCCAGCAAAGAGCGTATCTGGATGGTACATACAACGGTACATGAAGCTGCGCATTCGTATTTCCCCTTCGGTATGGGTATTAACGAACGCAAATACGCATGGATGGATGAAGGATGGACACAGATGCTTTCGGAATACATACAGTACGAGTTTGATAAAACAATTGATTTCCGCGCAAGGAATGTAAAAAGATATCTTGATTATTCCGGCGAGTTCGATGAAGTGCCTATGATGTTCCCTTCTTTTTTAATACGCGGTGAAATGTACGGCAATCACGCATACTTCCGGCCTGCTAATGCATATAATATATTAAAGGATTTCATGGGTGATGTACTCTTCAAGAAAGCGCTGCAGGAATTTATGAAAAGATGGAAGGGCAAACACCCGACCCCCTATGATTTTTTCTTTACATTTGAAGATGCTGCAAATGATGATTATACATGGTTCTGGCAGCCGTGGTTTTTTAACAGCGGTTACCCTGACCTGGCAATTGATTCTGTTTCAGTAAAGGATGACATTCTGAAAGTTCAGATAACGAAGGAAGGGCTTCTTCCAATACCGGTTGCGCTCACTGTTACATTCAAAGACGGATCCGTCAAGCGTGCATACCGTTCAGCAGCAGTATGGAAGACACCTGATGAAGACGACCTGTGGATAGAAATGGAAACTGATAAAAAACCCGCAGTAATAGAGCTTGGAAACCAGTATATACCCGATGCCGATACAACCAATAACCTGTGGCAATCAAAATGATTTTGTAACAAGCCATTATTTTCTGAAGGAAGGGTGTTTAAAAATAATACTTTAGATCTTTACTTCACAAAGAAATTAAATTTTGACATTAGAATGAGATTCATCCAAGCCTTTAAACTTCCCTTCCGATTCGCTATTTTGCAGTATTAATCAATAAAAATACTGAATTGTGCTTTATATTGATTCCATGATAACAGGGAAAACATGCAGGAAGAAATAACAGAAAATCCGGTTTTAGAATCACTTGAACGCCCGAAAGTCGCGGCACTAGATGAAGTCCTTGGCAAGCCGTTCAAAGTGCTCGATGACGGCTTCATCCGTGTTATCGATTACATGGGCTCGGATGAATCCATTGTGCAGGCAGCAAGAGTTTCATACGGCAAAGGTACTAAAAAAGTACATGAAGACCGCGGACTGATTCGCTACCTTATGAGACATCACCATACTACTCCGTTTGAAATGTGCGAAATAAAATTCCACGTACGGGTGCCAATGGATTGCTGGCGGCAGTGGATCCGCCACCGCATGGCAAATGTTAATGAGTATTCTACACGATACAGCGTGGCAATTGATTCCGCCCAGACTACCGGCGCCGGTGAGTGGCGTATCCAGGCATCGGGTAACCGGCAGGGCTCGGCCGGATTTGCCGAAAGCGAAGAGGGAAAATCTCTTACCGAAAAAGAACGATACCTGCAGACTCTAGCACGTGAAGTTTATGATGAAAGACTTAAATCCGGGATTGCCCGCGAACAGGCACGCAAAGACCTCCCGCTCAGCACATATACAGAGGCATACTGGAAAGTTGATCTTCACAACCTGCTGCATTTTTTGTACCTTCGCATGGATTCACATGCTCAGTATGAGATACGCCGCTATGCCGAAATAATGGGTCACGAGATCGTAGCAAAATGGTGCCCCGCTGCATGGGAAGCATTCCTGGATTACCGTGTGAATTCATCTCAGTTCACACGTTTGGAAATGGAAGTGCTTACTGCCATCACTCAGGGCGATAGCGGAAAAGCTGTTGAGCTTGGCAAATCATTTAACTGGCTGAATAAAGATACAGGCGAACCGAAGAAAAACCGTGAGCGTCTTGAGTTTGAAGATAAGCTGAGCAATATGGGTTTGAAAGCTCCCTGGTAATTTTTGTTCCCGCTCAATAAACTAAGGGAGGGGAATGTATGTACTACTTCAACAGAGTCAGTACATAATCAAATGCTTCAGTTGTGATCTTTGTATACCCTACAAACGGGTGATCCAGAATATATATCATATACAGAATGATGGTAATAATTGATGCAAGAGCTGCTGTCATTAAAAACTGTGCGGCAAACTTTTTCATGCTGAAGAAGAAAGTGTAAACAACCATCAAAATTCCGCCGAGGAGCAGTACTGTCCAAATCACTCCCGGAATATCATTCCTGCTGTCAAATATTCTGGTTCTTCTTCTCTCGCTCAGGTCGTTTAAATGTTTCAGTGATTCCTGGTATAATGGTGCGTTCTTCATTTTAGTTATATCTGCAGTTGAATAAAGATCCCAGAGTTTGTGAAAGCCTGACCTTGCTTTTTCGCTCACCTCGCCGTCAGCTAAAAGAGGCCATTCATCATCTTTAACATTCCTCATGTATTCTTCGATAAGCTGCAGTGCCTGTATTCTCATATCTTCAGGAAATGCTTTCGAGTCATTGATTAGATCGGCAAGTTCGCTTGCTTCTGAATCGACATTTTTGAGCGAACCGTCATATTCTGTCCACGTAACAAAAACTACAAATGCAATCAGCACTGCATATATAAGCCCGAATGCATTGAAAATAAAACCTCCTGCCTCATGGTTTTCCCTCAGCATATCTGAGGAGTATTTCTTCCGCACTAATCTGAGCCCGAAATACGATAAAAGTATTGAAACCGTGCAAAGAAGAATTATTGCCGCCGCTGGATGCCACTCTAGTAGAAATTTCATACAACAAAAATATATGTATTTTAGTTATTTAGCAAGTAATCTGTTGATGTAAATTTGCTTCAAAATCAGACTCCCGTTACTCTCACTAAATCTCAATAATTAATGTTACTTACCCTTCCACCCGATTTTTTCCATTACTTATTCAATCATTTTTCGGTAAATTATAGGTCTTCACAATTTGGGGTAAGGATTTTGGACGGCCCGAACAGAAAAAAAACTTTGTCATTCTTAGAAAAAATTACGATACAGGGTGCGCGTGTTCACAACTTAAAGAATATTGATCTTGATATTCCCCGCGGGAAATTTGTCGTTATTACGGGAATATCCGGCTCAGGTAAATCTTCTCTTGCATTCGATACGATCTACGCAGAAGGCCAGCGCCGTTTTGTGGAAACACTTTCTGCTTACGCCCGCCAGTTCATCGGCGGCATAGAGCGCCCTGATGTTGATAAGATAGAAGGCCTTTCTCCCTCTATCTCCATCGAGCAAAAAACCATCTCTCACAATCCCCGTTCAACAGTCGGCACGGTCACTGAAATTTACGATTTCCTCCGCCTGCTCTTTGCAAAGTGCGGCACCCAGTACTGCACCAGCTGCGGAAACCCGGTTGAAAGGCAGACCGTTCAGCAGATAATCAACCATATCCGGGAAAATCATGACAGTAAACGGATAAATATTCTCGCGCCGGTCGTTAAAGGGCGCAAGGGGCATTACCGTGAGCTATTCGAACAGATAGAAAAAGACGGCTTCACAAAAGTTAGGATCGATAAACAGATCAAAGAGATCATTCCCAAAATGAAGCTTGACCGCTATAAGATTCATGATATCGAGATCGTCGTCGACAGGATAATGGTCACAAAGGCAACATCTGTGAGGCTGACCGATTCCATTGAAACTGCTCTCAGGTTCGGTGGCGGTATTGTTATTATAGCTGAATCCGATACTGACGGCTCGGGGGACAGGCTCTTCAGCGAAAAGCTTGCATGTGCATCCTGCGGAATAGGGTTTGATGAGCCGGCTCCGAATTCTTTTTCATTCAACTCTCCATATGGCTGGTGCCCTGATTGCCTCGGGCTTGGCGCAAGAAAAGAGCTTGACCAGCGGCTGATAATCCCGGATTATGACCTCTCAATTGCCGAAAGCGGTATTGCCCCGCTTGGTAAACCCAGAAGCAACTGGACATTTTCTGTCCTCAAACAACTGGTTGAATCATGGGGATGTGATTTTGATACTCCGCTTAAGAAATTCCCGAAAGAGCAGCTGGATATCATAATGAACGGCGAAAAGTCAAAGCGTGATTACAAGTATGTTGATTCCCGCGGTGTTGAGCGCGAGTACAGCCACCGCTTTGCGGGAGTGAAAAAAATAATACTGGATTATTACCGCAACCAGACCTCTGAATATATTGCAAACTGGGCGGAAAGCTTCATGACCTCCAACAAATGTGATACATGCAATGGGGGCAAGTTAAAGCTCTCCAGCCTTGCAGTTAAGCTTGAAACCAAAAGCGGGCTGAAAAATATTTTTGATATTACCCGGCTTTCTATCAAAAAAGCAGCCGTCTTTTTTGAGGGGCTCCTCTTAAATGAACGCCAGCAGATAATTGCAAAGCAGATACTCAAAGAAATACAGATGCGTCTGGAATTCATGCTTAATGTCGGGCTTGATTATCTTTCTTTAGACAGGAATGCCAGGACGCTCTCCGGCGGCGAGGGGCAAAGGATAAAGCTTGCCACCCAAATAGGCTCTCAGCTCAGGGGTGTATTGTACATTCTTGATGAGCCCAGTATCGGCCTGCATCAGCGTGATAACGAACTGCTGATAAAGTCACTGAAGAACCTCCGTGATATCGGTAATACGGTAATTGTTGTTGAGCATGATAAGCAAATGATGGATGAAGCCGATTTTATTGTGGATCTCGGCCCGGGTGCAGGTGAGCATGGCGGAAATATAGTCGCTTACGGCCCGCCCGGAAGCCTGAACGGAAATTCTGTCACTTCTCTTTACATGTCAGGGAAGAAAGTAATTGAGGTACCGAAGAAAAGAAGGATTGGCAGCGGCGGTAAGCTTGTTCTGAAAGGCGCCTCAGGCAATAATCTCAAAAAAGTTGATCTTGAGATACCGCTCGGAAAATTTATTTGTGTTACCGGTGTAAGCGGTTCGGGTAAGTCATCGCTTATAAATGAAACCCTATACAGGGTGCTTTCGCGCAAATTTTTTAAATCTCCTGAGCCTCCGCTTCCATATGATACGATCGAGGGACTTAAGAATGTAAACAAAGTCATAGAAGTTGACCAGTCACCTATCGGCAGAACTCCCAGAAGCAATCCGGCAACCTATACGGGTCTCTTTACATTTATACGGGATCTCTTTGCCACACTTCCGGAATCAAAGATACGGGGGTATAAGGTCGGCAGATTCAGTTTTAACGTCAAAGGAGGCAGGTGTGAAGCATGTGAGGGAGGCGGACTCAAAAAGATCGAAATGAATTTTCTGCCGGATGTATATGTAACCTGCGATGTTTGCCGCGGTAAGAGATATAACCGCGAAACACTGGAAGTACGGTTCAAAGGCAAAAATATTTCTGATGTGCTGGAAATGACGGTAGAGGAAGCTGTAGAGTTCTTTGATGCAATACCCTCATTGAAGAGAAAACTGCAGACCCTATTTGATGTTGGTATGGGTTATATCAGGCTTGGACAGTCGGCAGTAACACTCTCCGGCGGAGAAGCGCAAAGGGTTAAGCTTTCAACGGAGCTTTCGAAAATTCAAACCGGCAAAACAATTTATATTCTTGATGAACCTACTACCGGACTGCATTTCGAGGATATCAGCATGCTTCTTAAAGTGCTCAACCAGCTTGCTGATAAGGGCAATACTGTTATAGTTATCGAGCACAACCTTGATGTGATAAAAACCGCTGACTGGATAATAGATCTTGGCCCCGAGGGCGGTGATGCAGGAGGGAAGATACTTGCAGAGGGCACCCCTGAGGATATTGTAAAGAATAATATCAAAACTTCCGAAACAGCACGCTACCTTAAACCTGAATTAAAATAAAGGCGGCTTAGAGTTCATGCCCAACCGGCCTTTTTATAAATGCTGAGTCCCTTTTTCAATGCGGCTTTTATCGATCTTGATAGCCCACTATCGAGTTTCTTAATATGAAAGCATGATTTCCCTTTCAGGCATTTTCTCAGATTCTCCGGCAGATCTGTAAATTCCTTTGGATGCGTATAAATAGGGAAAAAATATAACCCGACAAATCCCCCGCGTAACATTGCCGCGGCAAAGTACATACCTTCAACAACTTTATTCCAAACAGTAACCGTTTTCGTACAGTAGAGTTCATATCCTTTTTCACTGTCTTTAGTTACTCTCATATTTTTACTGAACGATGAGAGAATTACCTTCAGCTCCGCTAATATTTCTTTTTTATCTGTGACCATATTGTTTTGCTCTATTTAATAGTGGCTTCAATTGTTTACTTTCGATACTATTTTTTGCTTTCTCATTTTGCCTTTTTACGTTTCACATTCCAGCGCTTTTTGCTGGTCCCGCGTTTCTGCCTGCAGCAGGCAGGTCTACTTAGCGGGATGCCGCTTCACGTTTTCACATCAGCAGCTTTACCTGCTGAACAATTTCTTCCGCGCTCAGATCTACGATGCATTTGAAATGTTTCTTCGGGCACGAATCCCGCCCATGATCGGTACACGGCCTGCAGTCAAGTGTGTTATTTTCTATTATTTTATTTTTTGATGTGAGCGGATAGAACCCGAAAGAAATATCGGTCGAGCCGTATATTAATATTACCGGGGTATCACTTGCTGCCCCGAGGTGCTGAGCGGCTGAATCGACTGTAATTAGAACTATTGACCGTTTTATTACTTCATATGACTGCAAAGGTGTAAGCTTTCCGGCCATGTTTACAAGAGAATCGTCTTTGATCTCAATTTCAAGCTCATTGCAGTAATTAGTATCGTTATTTCCTCCAATTAATGCGACGTTATAGCCATCGAACAATAATTTATGCACTATCTCAATTGATTTTTCCTTTGTCAGCTGTTTTGTAAACCACCTTGAGCATGGCGCAAATGTAACTATGTTCGATCGCTTGAGTCCGAGCAAATTATCAACTATTTTAACATCTTCAGCATTTGGATATAGTTGTGGTTTGAGTGATGCTTTACTCTCATTATATTCAATACCGGGTAATGCTTTAACAAGATCGAGGTTCCGGTAAATTTCATGCCTGTCTTTGATATATTTTACTTTTCCGGTAAGCAGGAATGAAAGTGAATTCGTCTCAAAACCGATTCTCACTTTCGCTTCGGAATAGTATGTCAGTAATGAGCTCCTTGAATACCTGTGCGGCGAAAATACAACGTCATATTCCTCTTCACGTAATTCCGAAAGTATTTCAATGAACTTATCGATCTTATCACCGCCCTTTTTATCATACGGTATTACATGGTTAATATCGGGGTGACCAGCCAGCACTCCTGCAGTATTCGGTATACATAAAAAATCGATCTTTGAGGCGGGCAAATGCGCTTTCAATGTCTGTACCATGGGGAGTGCAAGTATCACATCTCCCAAAAAAGCGGTTTGTATTATCAGTATTTTATCTGTTTTCATTTGTTCTAACTTCGTTGTATCTGTTTCGGCAAGTAAATGCTAATTACTCCACACTCTCTATTCACTCAATACACTCAATACACTCAATGCACATGCTTAAATCTCCTGTGGAACCAAAGCCAGTGGTCAGGCCTATGCTTAATATGTTCTACTAACAGGTTTACATGTTCCTGCGTTAATTCCCTTATGTTCTCTGCGCTTGAATTTCCATACTTCTCTGTATCCAGCACCTGGAACGTCAAATTGTAAGTGCCGTCATCATTCCTTTCAGAAACTCCAAACATAACTGCAGCGCCGGTTTTCAATGCGATCCGGGCCGTCCCTTCAAATGCCGGAACATCTTTAACAAAGAAATCAACCTTAACATTTTCCTTCGGGGCTGACTGGTCTCCAAGCATTGCAACTGCCTGATTTTCTTTAAGAGCACTCAAAATTTCTCTCACTGAATTTTTCATATCAATCATTATATTCCCTTTTCCGGACCTGATTTTATTGATCCCTGCATCTACTCTTTTGTTGGATTGTTCCTTTACTACAATATATAACGGAATGCCCGCAAGCTGGCTTATTCCATAAGCGGTTAATTCCCAATTGCCGAAATGCGCGCTGATGAATATGAGTCCCTTACCCGGTTTTAGCTTTTCACTGATCAGCTCAGGGTTACTTACCTTAATAAATCTTTTCAGATCATCAATTGAAAATTTCTTCATGTAAAAGAATTCAGTTATTACTGTCAGTACATTTACATAACATCCTTTTATAATATCTTTAAGTTCATTATCGCTTTTTTCGGGGAAAGCAAGTTTCAGATTATCGTAAGCGGTTTTTTTCCTGATGGGAAGCATATAAAAGAAGAAATAACCCTTAACTTTTGCAATCCATTGCAGAAATGCAAGCGGAAAAAGCGGAATCAGCTTCTCAAGTATAACAAACAGTACATATATCAAAAAATTCATATTCTCCGCAAGTTGAATTTCCCGCCGCTTAAATTTCAGTCAATTGTATTTCAGGCGGGTTAACAAAACTAACCAAAAAACATACATATATCAATTTATTTGTGATACAGGCAATACAAATTAAGAACACACCACTTCCGCTTCGCTCCCTCCCCTCTCAAGAGGGGAATATAATATCAAAGTCCCCTCTTGAGAGGGGTGTCCCGATGAAAATCGGGACGGGGTGTGTATTGCTTAAAAACTCTTCAAAGCAGATGTAGACCCGGAAATTGTAATTTAACTGATAAGCATGGACACATCCTTTGCCTATAAATACAAACGGTGTTTTCGTATATTTGTATCTTAAACTCAAAATTAATATGAAATACAGAAGACTGGGTTCAAACGGATTAAAGCTCTCAACGATCGGCATAGGCAGCTGGCTTACGTATGGAATGGGTATTGATGATAAAACTGCGCTCAATTGCCTGAAAACGGCTCTGGACCAGGGTATAATATTTTTCGATACTGCCGATATTTACAACAAGGGCGAAGCCGAAAAGACATTGGGAAAGGCTCTTTTTAAGGAGATTGATGTTAAACGTGAAGATGTAGTGCTCGCATCTAAGTGTTTCTGGCCAATGTCCCCAAATCCAAATGACCGCGGGCTTTCGAGAAAGCATATCGTAGAATCTGTTCACAAATCGCTCAAAAGACTTAAAACAGATTATATCGATCTATACCAGTGCCACAGGCATGATACTGAAACCCCGATGGAGGAAATCTGCCGCGCCTTCAATGACCTTATTCACCAGGGTAAGCTATTGTACTGGGGTGTGAGTGAGTGGACTGCAGAGAACATTGAAGAAGCAGTCTTAACGTGTGAAAAGTATAACCTGTACAAACCAGTCAGCAATCAGCCTCAGTATAACATTATCAGGGCTCAGATAGAAACAAACGGGGTAATGGCAATGTGCGAAAAATACGGAATGGGTGAAGTAGTGTGGTCACCAATTGCACAGGGACTACTCAGCGGCAAATACTCAGGCGGAAAAGTACCGAAGGATTCAAGGGCGGCACACAGCAAAATGGGTGCTTTTATGCAGGATGTTGTTTCAGATACCGGGCTTCTCACAAAGGTCGATAAGTTCAAACAGCTTGCAGAGAGTATGAACGCAACTGCTTCACAGCTCGCGCTTGCCTGGTGCTTAAGAAAACAGAATATATCAAGCGCAATAACAAGCGCATCAAAGCCGGAACAGGTTATTGAAAATTCCGGGGCTTCTGAAATTGATTTTACTCCTGAGCTTGAACTAATAGTGAAGGAGATATTTGCCTGAGTTGAAACTTGCAGTTATTGGTGAACCCTGCATGGATTATATTTACAGGGGCTCGGAAAAAGCCGCAAAGCAAATGGGAGGAATTCTGTACTCAGTTGTTTCCCTGGCTGTTATTTCCGGAAAGAAAGGGGAAATTTATCCCGTTATGAATTTGGGCGAGGACGAATTTGAGAATATTACCGGATTCTTAAGACGTTTCCCTAATATCAGGCACGATCTTATCAACAAAACTCCGCATAAAACAAGGGTTGTGAACCTGTTCTATAAGGATAAAGAATCTGTGTTAAATATTCCTGCAAAGAAAACTTATGACAGGGAAGAAAATTCTACCGAGCCAACGCTGCCGGTTGAATATGAACAGCTCAAAGAACAATTAAACGGATTTGCAGGAATATTAATAAATATGGTCTCAGGTGTCGATCTTACACTTGATACCATGCTTGAGATCAGGGAGAAATTCAGCGGCTATCTTCATATGGATCTTCACAATCTTGTAATGCAGACCTTCCCTGACGGCGCAAGGAAACAAATGCCGGTTCTACAGTGGAGAAAATGGGTTGAGTGCTGTGATACATTGCAGATGAACGAGTCAGAAATATCCGTTTTAACCGGTGATAATGTCACCGAATACGAAACCGCAGAGAAGATACTTTCCTTAGGTAAAGTGAAGTCACTTGTAATTACCCGTGGCATGCAGGGTGTGAGTTTATATGAGCTGAAGCAGAAGGCTTCCAGGTATAATGAGGGTGAAAAACATTTTGAACTTGATAAGAGAGATGTGCCTCCGGCAGAGAGCACGGGTTTTATTGATTCAACCGGGTGCGGCGATGTATTTGCCTCAGGATTCTTCTTTCAGAATGCCTCGGACGAATTAAAAGATCTCAGCAAAGCGCTGCACTTTGCAAATCGTCTGGCAGGCGTGAATGCAACTCTGAGCGGAGTAGAAGATCTGTACAAACTAAATGGTTAAACCAAAGAAAATACTTGTTACGGGCGCAAATGGTCTGTTGGGGCAGAAAGTAACCGAACTGTTCAGACATGAAACGGCGCATGAGCTGCTGCTCACCGACCTGCAGGAAAATGCCTCCGATCCGAAGGGATTTGATTATTTTCCAATGGATATCACCAAAAAAGAAGATGTTAAAGATGCCGTAAAAAAATTTCTGCCCGACATAATTATTAACACTGCCGCATTTACCAATGTTGACGGATGCGAGACTGAAAGGGAACTGAGCTGGAGGGTAAACGTTGATGCCGTAAAGAATTTTATCATTGCATCCAGATTCAGTTCGGCAAAGATAATCCATATCTCAACGGATTATATTTTCGACGGGAAAACAGGAAATTATGACGAGACATCAAAGCCAAATCCGCTCAGCTTCTACGGCAAGAGCAAGCTCGCAAGCGAGAACGCACTTGTCTCCAGCGGAATTGATTTCGCTATCGTGAGGACAATGATAATTTACGGCACCGGGAAAAATCTGCGGCCGAACTTTGCTCTGTGGCTCATTGATATGCTGAGTAAAAATCAGCCGGTAAAGATCGTTGATGATCAGTTCGGCATGCCGACAATTTCTGATGACCTGGCCTGGGGGCTGGTAAAGATGGTTGATCTTGATAAATCCGGCATATACAATATTTGCGGCAGTGAGTATATCAACCGTCACGAATTTGCTGTGAGACTCGCAATGATCTTCGGTTACAGCGAGAACCTCATTATGCCAATTAAGACAAGCGATCTCAGCCAGGCAGCAGCAAGGCCTATGAATTCAAGCTTTATACTGCTCAAAGCCGAAACCGATCTTGG
>JANWKI010000007.1 GCA_025451455.1 Ignavibacteria bacterium | reverse complement strand
GTATTACGTAGTATGGTAATGTAATTTTGTATTAAATCAAGTATTTACTTGATCTGTTTTAGACCTCATTGAGCACATTTCCTTAATAGCTCTATTTTCATCCAGCCTACAAATCCGCACGAGCAGCGATATCAAATTGTATTAATTTTTTTAATAAATGAAACTTTCATGTGAGAGAGATGCTTCCGGTAAAAGGACCAAATTTACAGGATTCGATCATGTGAACCGAAAGCAAAATGAATAATGATTTTCCGAGTCCCTGCATCATTATTTAAAACTTTAGCGGAAAAAAAACTAAATGAAAAAAATATGAAAAAAAGTTCATTATTTATTATTACTGCTTTTATTTTAATATTGAGCATAAATTCAAATGCACAGTGGGTGCAGATGAATAACGGGATCGGGCTTGATAAATATATTTATTCCATTACGGCATCAGGGAACAATATTTATGCAGGGACAAATACCGGGATATATCTCTCCACAAATAACGGCACGAGCTGGACTCAAAATGGTTTAAATAATCAATACGTTCTTTCGCTTGCTACACTCGGGAATAATATTTTTGCTGGTACAGATATTAACGGAATCTATCTTTCCACAAATAACGGTTCGAACTGGACTCAAACTTCTTTAAATAATTATACTGTTTGGTCCTTTGCCATCACCGGAAACAGTGTTTTTGCAGGTACGCAAAACGGAGGCATCTATCTTTCTTCAAATAACGGCGCAAACTGGATACAAAGCGGCATGAATAATTATACTGTTAATTCCTTACTGGCATCCGGAAATAATATCTTTGCGGGAACCGCAAACGGTGTTTTCATCTCTTCAAATAACGGGTCTAACTGGACTCAAACTGCTTTGAATAATCGGTATGTTAATTCGCTTGTCGTAAGCGGAAATAGTATTTTTGCAGGTACGGATAGTCTTGGAGTATATCTCTCTACAAATAACGGATTGTCCTGGACTCAAACTGTCTTAAATAATCAATTTGTTAATTCTCTTGCTGTCAGCGGGAACAATATTTTTGCAGGAATAGGCAGGTATCCTGCCGGTTTGGGCAGTGTTTATCTCTCAACAAATAATGGCTCGAGCTGGATCGAAAAAAACCAGGGGTTTAATGTTATTCCAATAGTTACGAGATTATTGACCACAAACAATTTTATCTTCGCAGGGACTTATGGTTTATCCGTATGGCGCCGCGATTTATCTGAATTATTCGGAATAAAACAAATATCTGAAATGGTTCCGGGATCATTTTCATTATCACAAAACTATCCAAACCCTTTCAATCCGTTAACGAAAATCAGATTTGAGGTGCCGAGAGCGGATTTTGTGACTGTCAAAATATTTGATGTACTTGGCAGAGAAATTACAGCACTGGTAAATGAACAATTACAACCCGGAACATATGAAGTTGAGTGGAATGCTGGTGATAATCCAAGCGGAGTACATTATTACACAATCAGAACAACCGCATTTTCTCAAACAAAGAAAATGGTTCTGATAAAATAATAGATTGAAACTTCAATTTATTAAATACTATAATCCAAAAATATTATGAGAAGAATATTTTTTTCATTCTTGTTATTAATTAGTATTGAGTATGCTTACTGCTCCATATCTATATTGAACCACACACCATCAGCAAATGCGCTCAATGTACTTCCATCGGTAAATATTACAGTACAGTTCAGCGCAAATATGAACACTGCAACCCTTACCAGCAGTAATATACGATTGTATGGCTCTCAAAGCGGGCTGCATAATTCAGCAATAACATTTAATACATCAAATAATACTGCAACTATTGACCCGAATACTGATTTCAGGGTTGGTGAAACGGTGGAAGCAATAATAACTCAGAAAGTTAAAAGTACTACAAACGATTCGCTGGCAAGCCCATACATCTGGCGTTTTAACACAGATGTAACACTTGGTGCTACGAGTTATGTACTTGATACATCCATTTCGGGGGCGGTGATTTTCGGAAGTACACTTTTTGATTGTGATAATGATGGTGACCTCGATGCTGCTGCAGGTGACCACGAAGTCGGTATTGTAATCATTTATAAAAATAACGGCAGCGGAAGATTCTCAACTTTTACGATACTCACGGGTGGCGGGCTGGCTTATACAACTTATGCCCCGAAAAGCGCAGATTTTAATTGCGACGGGAATATGGACCTTGCAGTACCGGTTCGCTTCAGCAATATTATTTCCTTTTGGTTTGGAAACGGAACTGGCAATTTTTCTCCTGTTCAACAAGTTGGAGTCAATTCTGAGCCTCAGGAAGTTTCCTTAGCTGATCTCAATGGAGACGGGTATCTTGATGTTGTTGCTGTGTGTAATAATGCCGGTACCTTTTATTATGATATCCTGATAAATGATAAAACGGGGCACTTTAACAGGACCCAGCAGGTTAATGTACCAGCAAGGCCGGATTTTTGTACAAACGGCGACATTGATAATGATGGCGATATTGATATTCTTGCAGCTGTGGCAGGAAGCTCTTCAAGCAACTGTTATATCTTAATAAATGGCGGCAGCGGTACATTTAGTGTAAGCCAGATTCAAGTTGCAAATACAGGCGCTACACCTACACCGGGAGATTTTGACGGAGACGGTGATCTTGATCTTATTGTTAACGGTAATGCCACATCATCATCTTTTGGAATGAAGGTTCTTAAGAATAACGGAACAGGGACATTTATTGAAGGACAATTATTCGGTACCCAGTCCCTTGTTTACGGATACGGATTAAAATTTACTAAGGATATAAACAATGACAGTTACCTGGATTTTGTTACTTCAATAAACGGAACTATGGAAATTTATACAAACGATGGCTCAGGTAATTTCTCGTTATATATTACGATTGCAAATAATGGGTGGCCTGCATACTCTTTTGGCATTGGTGATTTAAATGGTAATGGAAGTATGGGAATCTGCACACCTGGTAATGATCCTTGGGTTTTGAATATATATAAAGCTGTGTCACCTCCGCCTCCGCCTCCGGCTCCGGCTTTAGTTTCACCCGGAAATGGTTCATCCTGTGTATCATTAACACCTTTGCTGGACTGGTCGGATGTAATAGCAGCAACAAGTTACAACGTTCAGGTTGCAACTGATCCAGCATTTACTGCAATAATAATTAATATTACCGGCCTTACTTCGTCACAATATGCAGTATCTTCCGGACTGACAAATAATACATTATATTACTGGAGAGCAGCATCAGTTAATTCAGGCGGAACGACATGGTCATCTGCATGGAGCTTCACAACAACAACAGTTAGCCTGCCTTCTGCACCAATATTACTAACTCCAGCAAACGGAACAATAGGTCAATCATTAACACCAACTTTAGATTGGGCGGATCTTCCAGGTGCTGCAACATATAAAGCGGAAATATCAACAAGTAATGTATTTACTACAATAACCGATTCTGTAACTGTATCTGTTTCTCAGTATACAGTTCCGGCAGGAAAACTTAGCATAGGTACGGTATATTATTGGAGAGTATTCGGAAAAAACACATGTAATATAAGCCCGGCATCAACGGTCTGGAATTTTACAACAGCAGTTAATCCGCCGTCTGCTCCAACGTTGATTTCACCTGCAAATGGTGCAGTCTGTCAGTCTTTAAATTTAACTTTAGACTGGGCGGATATACCCGGCGCCACAAGTTATACCGTACAGATCTCCTTTGTTCCAACATTTGCTACTATGGTTGTTAATGAAAGTAATTTGACTTCTTCTCAATATACGGTTCCTTCGAATTTAGTAAATAACAGCCAGTACTATTGGAGGGTAAATGCTTCAAATTCCGGCGGAACAAGTGCATGGTCAGCAGTCTGGAGTTTTACCACTACATCAGCAGCTCTGCCGGCTCCGCCTGTTTTATCAACTCCTGTAAACGGTGCAACAGGACAATCGTTGACACCTACACTGGTTTGGTTTAAATTAAACGGGGCTTCTTTGTACCGTATCCAGGTTTCGACCGGCAATTTATTTACAACAATAACAGACTCTTCAACAGTAACAGATTCTTTTTATACTATTCCGTCCGGTAAATTAGCGAATCGTGTTGTTTATTACTGGAGAGTGTATGGAATAAATACGTGTAACATTAGTTCTGCTTCATTAGTATGGAATTTTGAAACGGATTATACAGGGATAATTCAAAATTCAAATGAAATTCCAAAAGAATTTAAACTTTACAATAATTATCCGAATCCTTTTAACCCTGTAACCAGTATTTCTTTTGATATACCAAAAAAATCTTTTGTGTCTTTAAAGATTTGGGATTTATTAGGTAAAGAGATTATGACACTGGTATATAATGAATTAAGTCCTGGCAAATATGAATATACATTAAATGCTTCGGAGTTAAGCAGTGGCCTGTATATTTATAAATTAGAAGCAAAAGACTACATTAGTATAAAGAAAATGGTTTTATTAAAATAATAACAGGTTATGGTGTATATTTATTTTACAGAGGGTAAGTTTACATTTTCATCTTACCAAAACTTTGACAGAATTTATTAATCTGCTTAATTTCAAATAATGAAGCGGGATTTTAATAAAATACTAAATATCATGAGAAAATTTATTTACACATTCGTAATTTTAGCTTTTGTTAGTTCGGTAACTGCACAGTGGTCTGAACAAACATCCGGAGTTACAACGATATTGTCTTCTATCTCAGCAGTTGATGATAATGTTGTTTGGGTTTGCGGAGCAGGCGGAAAAGTATTGAGAACAACAAACGGAGGTACTAACTGGGTGTCTGTAAATTCTCCAAATTCTGCCATTTCATTTAGCAATATCCTGGGTATAGATGCAAATACTGCATTAGTAACAGGCTCAAATACTACCGCGTATGTTTATAAAACATTAAACGGTGGTGCAAACTGGTCGCTTGTATTTTCACAAACCGGCGGCGTAATAAATGCAATTTCATTCATGAGCTTGGCTAATATTGATGCGATGTTTATGGCTGGAAACCCCGTCGGAGGCAGATGGTCTTTGTGGACGAGCACCAATGCAGGAATCACCTGGGATTCAACAGGCTGGTACCTTCCTCAATCAGGGACCGAGACAGGCTATAAAAACTCACTCTTCTTCTGGAGAGGACCATATTATACTGCGAAAATCTGGTTCGGAACTAACAATGCAAGAATATATAATTTCAAATACGGTCAGGGTTGGAGTGCTCAGTCAACTGGAACACAGATTGACATCCTTGCATTATCTCTTGCTGACACAATTACCGGTCATGCAGGTAGTTCATCAGCAGGATTATATACTACAAATGGAGGTCAAAACTGGGGTGTTAATCCAGTTATGATTGGAAGCGGAAGTATAAACGGGATTGCTTTTTCACAAGAAGGTTCGTATTACTTAAGAGGCAGTTCTGTATATTTCTCTGCAACAGGCTATAACTATACTGCATATACTCAAACAGGAACATATACTCATATATCAAAACCAATTTACAGGAATAATATCTGGGCAATCAGAGACAACGGAGGAATTTCTAAGTTTACTTCAACAATTGGTATTAATCTAATATCGTCTCAAGTTCCATCCTCATTTTCACTATCACAAAACTATCCCAACCCGTTCAATCCTCTAACAAAGATACGGTTTGATGTGCCAAGATCAGAAAATGTATTAATTAAGGTATACGATATGCTTGGTCGCGAAATTGAAACTCTTGTAAACCAGCAATTACAGCCCGGAACATATGAAGTTGAGTGGGATGCTGCTGAATATCCCAGCGGGGTGTATTTTTATAAGATATCCACAGAAAATTATACTGAAACCAGGAAAATGATCTTAATAAAATAATTTTCATCAATTGGAGCCAGTTTAAGTAAACGATGTACCTTTCCATGCGGAAAGTAATAAATGAAAAAAATATAAAATAAATATCGGAAAAAATGATGACAAAAATTTATTCTTTAGTTTTAATTTCTGCCTTAATTGCCCTGATAAGCATGAACTGTGGTGAAGATAAAGTAGTTACTCCCCAAAATACCACACCTGATTGTGAAACATACAATACCGCAAAGGTCTTTTTCCAGAACAAGAGCACAACCGGAACTACATACGATGTAATCTGGAACGGGTCCAGGGTCTTTACACTTGCACCGAGCGAAGACAGCGATACGATAACAGTAGCTGCGCAGATCTCTCATACACTGGTATTCAAAAGAACCGGCACCAACGAGGCTGCCTGTTCTGAATCCCAGCCAATACCTTCCAAATGCAGCACAAACTGGTTTTGGTGCTCAAATTAGGCATTTTTATTTCAAAAAAATGCATCACCAATATTATGGTTTACAGGTTTCTGAATGATGTAAAAAAAGACCCGGAATAATATTAGTCCGGGTCTTTATCATAAATGGTCAGTGTAAGTTCATCAACTGTTGCTTCAATTTCACTCACCGGAAAGTTGAGCATAGTGTAAGTTGCGGGAGTATGGTTAGGCTTCGGGTATATCACAAGTTCCGCCCCCTTTGCGATTTTAACATGCAGGATACCCATGATGGAATCTTCCCGCACTTCTATACCAAGGGTTTTGCCGTAAAACTCTTTTGCCCCATGCAGGCCGTTTACAAAAAATCTGCTGAATGCTCTATTGTTCTTAAACAGATCTTCACCGTAATTATTAATTATTCAACATTAATATTAATTTCAGGCAAGGGCGGAGGATTATTTGTTATTATCCGTCCATTGTAATAAATCGTATCTGCAACAATCCACAGGCCTTTATGAGGAACATTAATTGAGCCTCTGTAAATTCCATCCGGCCTAATTACCGGATTTGTATTTCCGCTTGTTGAATACAGGCTATCCTGTTTGTAGACATTGATATACATTAATGCATCTGTTATTTGATCAAATTCCAATTCGTATACATTTGATTTGTGAAGTAATAATTCGAGGCCGCATAACCCTGCCAGCGGATTAAACGGTTTTACGAGTGTTAACGTATAGTAAGTTGTGTCCGAAAGATCATAAAAATACTTCAGCTGTTTTTCAGGGTGATAACTTATATATATAGGGATTGAATCAGTTTCGTGACTTGTACTGTTGTTATCAATGAAAGTAAATCTTGTTCTCCAAACCAGATCAGGGGGAGATGTCGGCATGTTAAAGATAATAAAACCGCTGTAATATCCGGAAGCGTTGTTATACGCAAAACTATCTGAAACCGGAGTGCTGTGTTCAATATGAGGTGTCATGCGCATTTTAGGATATACCTTCAGATATCCGGTATTTTGCTCAGCATTGTTCTGCCATACTTTAAAGTGTACTTCATTATATGCGTAAGTTAATGAATCGGAATCCGATGAGTATAGTTTTACTGTGTAATTATCCGGAAGGTTTATTGTCAGTATCTCATAATAAACAGGCGGCAGGAACGAGTTATTATTAATAGTTTCTTTACAGCCATAGAAAAACATAATAATCCCGCTAAATATTACAATAATTGCTTTCATCTTCTTGAAATAAGTTAATTTAAAATATGGGTTTATTCTATACTATAAAGCTTCCGCCAAGCAGGATGGCAGTTGCATTACTTCAGGAATTGGTGCATGCCACCCGGAATATCAGCGCGTCACTTGAACCTGAATTTGTGCTATTAATTAATGACATAAGAAATAAAAGAAATTTAGGCGCCCCAACTTCATAATACGAACTGAATATACGCATGTTTCTAATCCAAATGGTATTTTTTGGCAGAGTTTTTTGAATTTATTCAGTCAAAATATTTCCTTATTCTTGT
>JANWKI010000006.1 GCA_025451455.1 Ignavibacteria bacterium | reverse complement strand
CAGCAAATGAGAAAGACCGACTTGAGAGATTGAATAGATTAGGTAAATAATGAAACTCTTAGTAAGTTTTCACTTCTTAATTGTAATATCCTTATGTTTAACCGGGATTACAAAAACCGAAAGTAATGGTATGACAAACTGGAAAATTGAACCTTCTTTTAAGTATGACCTGTGCTGTTTCCTAAACATTTTAACTGCTGATGAGTTTTACCTTACATATTATCAGAAGGAATACGACGAGTTTAAAGACAGGATAACCCCGAAGGCAAAAGAGAACCTCGCAAGCCTTAAGAAAAAAGTGAAAGATGATAACGGTACGATAATATCCGCGTGGCTGTGCCTGTATTTTTCGGCAGTTGAGGATTCCACAATCGAGCAAATGCTTTCAACTATCAAAAACCCGGCACATCTTAGAGAAAATTTCTCCAAAACGCCGTATCATAGTGATGAGGGTTGGCAGTTATTTGAATCAATACTGCCTGAATTGAAGGTAATCCTTGAATTCTTAAAAGATATTGAATTCGACAAATACTGGGCTCAGAATATCCGCCCAAAGGTTGAAACTATAATTAAAGGCATCGAACCTGAGCTTCCCAAATATGATGTTATAAAGGAAAATGAAGAATTCCTGGGGTTTAGACTTCCTTCTGATACCATAACCGTTTACTTGCTTTATTATGCACAGCCGCACGGGATAAAAATTACTGGTACCAGATTCCTTACCGATGTTGCCTGGCCGTTCCAGATAGTTGTAAGAACAGCAGTTCACGAAATGATGCACCCGCCGTATGATTATCAAAAGGATGAAGAGATAAGAAACTTAATAGAACTTTTCCGCAAGGATGAATTCCTTATGGATAAGGTCACAAATCACAATCCGTCCTTCGGTTATAATACACTTGAAGGATTATTCGAAGAGGACTGCGTTCAGTCACTTGACCAGGTAATAAACGAAAAGCTTGACATGGGCCGCGATCCAAAGAAAAGATGGGTTGAAAACGATGACGGTATTCACGTACTTGCAATTGCGCTGTACCAGATAATGAAAGCTGAAAACTACAATTCAGGCAAAGAGGTTTTCAGGGATTTCCTTCTGAGGCTTGTTAAAACAGGCACACTTGCTCCGGGAAAGATAAAAGAGTATAATGATAAGTTCTATATTAACTAAAGTTCAAAATTATACAATGACATATGGGAAAGAATTCAACAGATAATTATTTAAGGAAAGATGATAATCTAAGGGTTAGGCCGGGTTCAAAGGTTAACCTTAAGGATTTCGATACGAGGTATTCAGCTGATTTCAAGAGCAAGGAAGACGCCCTTGACATGCTGAAACAGGATATCGAGCGATTATCAGAGCTCCAGGATATGCTTTTTGCCATGAATAAGTATGGACTGCTTATTGTTTTTCAGGCAATGGATGCAGCAGGCAAAGACGGAACGATAAAGCATGTAATGAGCGGTGTAAATCCACAGGGATGTGAAGTTACAAGCTTTAAGCAGCCATCAGTCGAGGAGCTGGAGCATGATTTTCTATGGCGTATCAACAAAGCACTGCCTAAGAGGGGAACGATAAGCATTTTCAACCGCTCACATTACGAGGAAGTACTTGTAACACGCGTACACCCCGAATATATCCTTGGGCAGAACATTCCGGGTATTGATTCAGTTGACAAGATTGATAAGTCGTTCTGGAAGGCGAGATTCCGGGCTATTAACGATTTTGAAAGGCAGATATCCGAAAACGGGACTGTGATTCTAAAGTTCTTCCTGAATGTATCCAAGAAAGAGCAAAAAGAGCGGTTTCTTGCCCGGATTGATGAGCCTGAAAAGAACTGGAAGTTTTCAGCAGGTGATGTTAAGGAAAGACTTTTGTGGGATAAGTACATGGAAGCTTTCGAAGATGCTCTCGGGAATACATCAACAGAGTATGCCCCATGGTTCATAATTCCCGCAGATAAAAAGTGGTTTATGCGGGCAGCAGTTGGCGATATAATCGTAGGGACTTTAGAGCAGATGAACCTTTCTTATCCCAAACTAACCGAGAAAGCAAAAGCTGAAATACAAGATGCTAAGACACTTATATTAAATGAAGATAAATAGCGATATCTAAACTTGATTATAGTGACCTGCCTGTATCCGAAACAAGAGATCTTATCGAATCATTGATCTCAAGTTCAAGCAGTCTTTCAAGAGAAACCGGAAGTATAAGCGACCAGTTGTCTCTGGTAACTGAGCCCGGAGTATTCAGCCTGTAATTCCATTTACTTCCGGATTCAAGAAAGTCTTTCTCTAAAAACAGGTACTCCTGCAGAAGCTGAATACTGAAAATGGAATCAGTTTGATTGATCCTTTCGAGTATTTTGTATACCAGGTCAGGATTAACTCCCAATTCAGCCGGAAAATACTCAAGATACGTAAGAAATTTCCCCTTTTCGTCATAACTATCCAGGTATGCATAAACAATATCGTTAACTTTTTCATTTTGTATCTGCAGGATGCTCTTGAGCATTTCAGGCGTCCTTATATTATCATTCCACATAAGCCTACCGTAACGGGATGCTTCTTTGCTGAAGAGCACTGCCTTAACATACTTATAATGCTTTTTGTCCATTCCCGCATTCATGCACATTATCTCAAAGAGCTTTTCATCTATGGTACCCGCTTCAAATTTCCACCAGTTTGGCCAGAAGCTTGAATCATGAGTAGAGATTACCGCTGATGAATTGACCCTGTACTCCGCTGGATGCCGGAAAAAGAAATTTTTCTTGTAATACCTCTGGAAATCAATTCCCGGTATGCCGTATTCATACAGCACATGATTAGAACAGCCCGGAACAGTGCCCAGATCTTCAGCGCAGGGGAGCATAGCAGTAGTATGCGCCATTACTTCAATTATCGCCCTCCCGTGTGATTCCCACATGTACTCTTCCTTCGGCATGTAGCCGCCGGGTGTATTCAGGTCACCGGCCAGACTAACCCACAGCCTGAATAGTCCTACAAAATGATCGATCCTGAACATATCATAAAAGTTCTCGGCGTACAAAAGCTTTTCTCTGAGATAGATGAACTTATCAATTGCGATATTCTCCCAGTTATAAGGCGGCATACCCCATTTCTGTCCCATTGCGAAGTACATATCAGGCGGAGCGCCGGAGGAAAGGTTTAGCAAAAAATAATTTTGATGTGCCCAAACATCAGCGCTTTCGCGTGATACCAGAAAGGGAAGGTCACCCATTGTAAGCACTCCGCTAACTGCAGCATACTGCTTTACCTCCTTCATCTGCAAAGATAACTGCCACTGAAGCCATGAGTAAAAGTTAATCCTCTCGAAATTGCCTGTTTCGATCTCTTCTATTGCTTCATCATTGCGGTTCTTAATGCCTTCATCCCAATCCTGCCAGTTCGTACTGCCCGTCTTCTCGCTTATGACCTTGAACATGGAGTAATCATTAAGCCAGTAATTATTACTTGCGGAAAAATCCCTGAACTCTGCAATGTTATCCGTTCTGTTTGATTTGTAGATCCTCCAGAGAAGCTCAAGTTTCGCTTTCTTGATGTTGTAATTCACCTTTTTGAACCTTGGCCGGTATTTGCGCTTCATTCTTTCGAGTTCGCCGGTGTATTCTGTAACATCAATATGAGAGAGATTTTCAATTGAAAGATACATCGGGTCAATTGCAAATGAACTTACAGAATTATACGGTGCGAAGTCGCTGCCAACATCATTTAGAGGTAAAAGCTGTATTATAGTCATTCCCGTTTTTTTACACCAGTCTACTAGCAGTTTAAGGTCTGGAATTTCACCGATTCCCACACTCTTCCTTGAGTAAAGCGAAAAGAGAGGAACAGTTACTCCGGCACGCTTTTTAGTGCCAATTTTCTTCCATCTTTCAGATGTTTTTGTATGTAAGAAGTATTCGTGCGCCATTGGAATTATTTATATAGCAAATATACTAATATTTATTTCAGTAATGGATTTTTCTTAACTAACTGCTCGTAAACACCCTTGCCAGTTGAGTATTTAGGGATATTGCTTGGTGCATCAGCAAGCCTCTTAAGGAACTCTTCCTCAAATGATATTCCGGAGAGCTCTAAGGCGATTTCCATAGCCCTTGAGGCATATTCCAGTATTTTCACGGTCTCGAGTCCTGATATTTCTGAGAAGAACCAGCCGCAGCTTGTGTACATAAGCATTGCGTCTTTCTGCATGTCCATTAGCTTGAGCACGATATCAATTTCACTTTGAGCAAGCGGCCTAACGGCATTATTTGTTATGAAGTTAAGCCTATTGCTTAAACTATTATTCAGGATAACTTCTATGTAATTATTCCTTGCTTTCCATACATCCTGAAAGAAGACATGCCCCATATTTTCATATAAAATTATGAGCTGGTCCCTTAGCCAATCCAGAGTTTCCCTGAGCGGCTTGCGCCACTTCTGATTCCACCCGCCGCCTCCTCCGCAGCCGCAATCTTCTTTCCACCTTTTCACGCCGTGATTGCAGCTCCATGATGTTCCTTCGTCATTTATGCCGGTGTTCAGCTTTACCTCATAAATTGGGGGATTAAACTCCAGATACTCGCCAAAATTAACAATCTTAAGCATGTTTTGGGGAGCAAGTGACCTTAAAAAGAAGGCGAGCGTTCTTTCGGAGTGCGTTTTGTGATGCCCGAATGTTTCCCCATCGGTTGCTACGCTTACAAGCATTTGCTCTTCAGGCTCGCTTCGGGATGCGCTTATTATCTTCTCTAAAAGATTCTGTGAGCTCTTTAGTACATCATCAAATGCAATTGCCTTTGATACAGGGCCGTCATAGAAAAAAATATCAATACTTTTCTTTTTATTTAGTTCTGAATAGCACCTGTATGGATGCTTTGGGTTTATTGAACCGTCAATAACGTTTAACCAGTCAGTTTCACTCAATTTGCGAAATGCCGCCACCTGGCTGGTATCCAGAATTATGTATTTTATTTCTTCGGCAATGAGTACCTCAAGTGTTTCCATATTGCAGGCTGTTTCCGGCAGCCAGATACCCTCGGAATCCCTGCCGAAGTGATATTTGAAGTCAGCAAGGCCCCATTTTATCTGGGTTATCTTATCGTTTAGATTGGCAAGAGGCATTATCATGTGATTATAGCACATTGCAATTGCGTTGCCGTGGTCGTTATGCTCCGCAATGCTTTTTTTATCGGCCTCAATGATCTTTTGGTATGTTTCCGGGTGTTTATTCTTTATCCATGCAAGCAGTGTAGGGCCGAAATTAAAGTTCAGGTATTCATAATTATTTACTTCGAGGACAATTTCTCCTGTCTCATCAAGTATATCGGCTTCGGTATTGGGCAGGTAACACTCATGATATATCCTTTCATTCCAGTCATGGAAGGGTGCTGCGCTTGGCTGCAGCTCAATTTCACCGGTCCGGGGGTTTTCTCTCGGCGGCTGGTAAAAATGACCGTGTATGCAGATAAAAATATTATTCAGATTCGTCAGATTAAAAGATATATCAAATTGATAAATCGAAACTGTGAATACTGTATTTATTAAACCCGCAGCGACCCGCGGAAACCCCTGGCTGCATAATAGGAATCAGCGCCATTGTGATAAACAAAAACAGTATTATAACGGCGGTCACAAAAGAGGGCACCGCCGAGTTTTCTTATATCAGGGGGAGTTATTATCCAGCTGGAAGTTTTAGTATCGAAATTTCCAAGTTTTTGCAGCTCTCGGTATTGTTCTTCCGTCAGTATTTCAATGCCTATCTCATCAGCTATATCAAATGCGCTGTTTTTAGGCTTATGTTCTTTTCTTGCATCAAGTGCTTTGCGGTCATAACAAAGGCTTCTTCGGCCACCCGGACTTTCCTCAGAACAATCATAAAATATGTATTCATCCGTCTTTTTATCATAACCAACAACATCCGGTTCACCGCCGGTTCTTTCCATTTCACTAAGTGACCAAAGTTTTTCAGGATTAGATTCCAGCTTTGCCTGAACTTTATCCCAATTGATATCTTTATGTTGGTTCATGTTTTTCTCAAAGCGGGCTCTGAGCGTTCCGAGCACGTCTTCAGTTTGCTTGGGAGAAAGTTTCTTTTTACTACTGTTGATTTTTTTCATGATGATATTACTCCGTTGAATTTGTTGTTATCTCAATTTGCCAGTGCTTTCAGCATTTAGGATTTAGATGCTGAAACAAGTTCAGCGTGACATTAGGGTCAATTAAATTGCCAGTATTTTATTCGTTGTGTTCCAGTTCCTTGCTGTACAGATTATCTTCAGCGTTTTTTCCACTATGTTCTTCTTGAAAAACACTGAATCTGAAAAATTACCGCGTATAAGGTGATATAGGTTATTTCCTTTTATTACGAATATTTCATTATCTGTGTTAAAAACTTCGAGCTCCTTTATGAGTGCTTTAGCAGGCTCAGATTCAAGATATCCAACAGTAATTTTACACTCTTCGTGACCTTTTATCTTACTGAAAGGATAATCTTTCACGATCTTTTCCATTTCTGCCTTACTGCGGATAATTACCTTAACATCATAACCGAATGACTTCTTTAACCCTGCCTCGATCTTTTTCTTTAATGCACCCGGATTAGCAGGGGATTCAAACACAACATTCCCGCTCTGAATGAACGTACGCACATTCTTAAAACCCATTGCCTCAAACATAGCTTTCAGCTCAGCCATTTTAATTATGCGGTGACCCGTAATGTTAATACCTTTCAGGAATGCGAAGTATGTCATTTATTTATAAAATTCAACCTTTCCGTCATGGATATCATACATACAGCCAACAATATCAATTTCGCCTTTATCATACATTTCTTTTAGAACCGGACTCTTCAGCTTGATATTTTCAATTGCCAGCAGTACATTTTCTTTTGAAACAAGATCTACATAATCATAATTCTTTGAAGTTTTCTCTCCTTCGTAAACTGTCTTTTCTAATGCAGGTTTTATTTTCGCGAGCATTTGAGTTAT
>JANWKI010000005.1 GCA_025451455.1 Ignavibacteria bacterium | reverse complement strand
TTTTTCTATTGTTATTATTCCTTCTTACCTTTATGAATTCATGTACCAAAAAATCAGATGAAACCACCAAAACAGATGATAAAGATAAATCTGAGTTAGTTGTTCTCAGCAGTGAAGATCTTAATGAATCTGATGAGGATATACTTAATGTTGATTATAAGCAGTTCTATGATGAGCTTGCACCAAGCGGCGAGTGGATAGAAGTAACCGGCAATGATATTGGAGTTGACCTGAACAAAAGCGCCGCATCCACGGAAAGTGAGCTCAGGAAGATCACTCTTTCGGAATTATTCGGCATTAATGATGCCTACGCCGATGATATCAGCTTCGGGTCATTTTTTGTTTGGAAACCAGCAGCGGGGCTTTCAGTTGGAGTTACTGCTGGTGAACCTGCGCCTTCTTATGAGCCTTACAGGAACGGCCAGTGGATGAACACTGAAGCAGGATGGTATTTTAAGGCAGCTTCTGAACCCGAGGAGATAACAAGTCATTACGGCAGATGGGTATATTCGCCTGCAGCAGGCTGGCTTTGGGTACCGGGAAGGGTTTGGGCGCCTGCATGGGTTGACTGGCGTGAAGATGAAAATTACATCGGATGGGTACCTGTTCCCCCAAGCGTGTACATTGTTAACAATGTTGTCATAATGCCTCCTGTTCCTGAAGAAAGATATTACATTGTCGAGAAAAAGTACTTCTCTCAGCCCACGGTGTATAAATACATGTATAAGGAGAACAAGAATAAGATTATGATAAAGGAATGGCGCAGGATTGACGGAGTGATGGTCATGAATAAGACAGTAATAAACAAGGGACCTGATGTAAAAATAATTGAACAGCACTCTGGCCACCAGGTAAATGTTATTAAGATAAAGAAGGTGAAGAACAAGGGTGAAGTAAAATATTCTGAAAGTGAGATCAGCGTACTTTCCCCGGAATTCAAAAAGATTAAAAATAAAGGAAACCAGAAAACCACTGTAAATAAACCAGGTAAGTACAAAAATTTTGAAGAAGCAAAAGTGGAGAAAGATAAAAGCTTAGAAAAAACTGAAGAAGCAGATAAAGATAAAAGTTCAAATAAGGATAAAGAAAAGGGAAAAGATGACGATAAAGGGAAAAATGAAGATAAGGATAAAAGCAAGGATAACAGCAAAGATAAAAGCAAAGAAAAGAACGACAACGGAAATAAAGATGATAAATCAAAAGGAAAAAATAAGTTAGGGGATGACAGTAATATGAAAGACGGGAAAAATAAGAATAATGATAAAAGTGATAATGATAAAGGAAAACAGGACAAAGGTAATGATAAGGGAAAAAAATGAGGCAGGGTCAGGATTTAATACATCAGTAAGTAAATAATTTATGGCCTGCGTGGTAAATATATAGTCAATTGTATGCAGATTGTAAGTTTCATTACTGCAGATTAATTTATCATTTCTATTTGATTTTTAGTTCTTTATTTTTAAAGAACTAATTAACAAGATCATGAAATTGCGGACTTTATTGTTATTTGTAATTGTTCTTTGCATAAACAGTATTTCTTATTCACAGATCGGAATTAAAATTGGGCCGATGTTCGGGTTAACTTCTCCTACGGTAGATTATACCGGGGACGTTAAGGACTTCTACTCAGGGACAAAATATGGATTGAGATCCGGTATGAACTTCGGTGCAATGGGAAAGGTAACCCTGGGGCCGCTCAACGGAAGAATTTCAATAGGTTATGCTTCCTTAGATAACACAGGGGTTGCAGATCCGTCGAATCCAAATAGTACAGGGGAAATAAATAACAGCCTTTTTATGTTTACTCTGGGTACGGAGTTTGGATTTGTAATACCAGCAAGTCCGGTTAAACCATATGCAGGCATTGATATTCTGTTTTCTTCGATCAGCGGTTCATTCACGTTTCATGATGCATCCCATGTCAATTCTGATGTAGAAAATAGTATTAAATCTTCATCACGAACAGGCCTTGGTCTCTCTGTTGGCTCTGAAGTGGCTTTTGGAAAAATATTTACTCTGGATCTTAGCCTCAGGTATAATCTGATTAACCTGTTCGGTCAGGAATTTACCAATGTGGCAAATGCTAACAGAATAGATTCATATGTTTCCTTAAACGATGCCGGAGACCCGGCTTATAGTGCAGGCGATGCAAAACATCCGATAGGGAATGACAGAACGATCGCCACAATTGTGCTTCAGGTTGGTATCCTGTTCGGATTCTAATTTGATAATCTCTGGCAGGCATGGTGGTAAAGTAAAGAGAAAGAACTATAAATATGTATTTTTTTAAAATAATATAAATTAAGGTTTATGAAAAAGACAATTGCTTTATTTATTCTTTTGTTTATTGCATCAGGATCAGTTTATTCACAGTTAATAGGGATAAAATTAGGCCCGGTGATTGGCTTGACTTCACCCACATCCGATTTCAGCGGCGAGGTATCTGATTATTATGCCGGAACAAAATACGGAATGAAATCGGCTGTTAATTTTGGGGCCATGGGAAAAATTAATATTGGCCCTATTGGCGGCAGGCTCTCTATAAACTATTCTTCAATGAGCAATTCAGGTGTACCTAACCCAAGCCAGCCCAATAGCTCAGTGGAAGTAAAAAACAGCATTTTGCTCTTTACAGTGGGAGCAGAATTAGGAATTACCATTCCATTCACTTCCATCAGGCCGTATGGAGGAATCGACCTGCTGATTTCAAGTATTGGCGGCTCACATAATTTCCAGGGGACTTCAGAGGTTTCCTCAAATGAGATTGAAATGAGCTCTGCTTCAAGAACAGGACTTGGCCTTGCAATAGGCACTGAAATTGGATTCGGTAAAACTTTAATAATGGATTTCAGCTTAAGATATAACCTGCATAATCTATTCAGCAAAAGCTATGAGGGAGTTACAGCCTCAAATGACAGGAACTATGCTTATTCATTCTTAAATGATGATGCTGACCCGAATTACAGCGCCTCAGACAGCAAACATCCGATTGGCAGCAGCAGGAATATTTCCACGATACAGATTCAGCTTGGAATCCTGTTCGGATTATAAAATTTTAAATTTTAATACAATGAAGAAAATATATCGTCCAGTATTATTTGCCGCAATATTTTCGATTGCGTTTTTGAACCTGGGATGCTCAGGGTTAATGGATGCAATTGCAAACATTCAGCGTCTGCAGTTCAAGCTAGATAAAGTTACAGGTATGAGGGTCGCAGGAGTCGGACTCTCTGGTTTTGCATCATTAAGTAATATTGGTTATTTAGAAGCCGCTAATTTACTAGCAAGTTTTACTCAGGGAAAGCTGCCTGTAGAATTTACACTGAATGTTCTTGCTAAAAATCCGAATGACGGCACAGGAGGTACAAAGAAATCGGCAGCCATAATTGAAAATCTGGCATGGCGCCTGTTTATTGATAATAACGAGACGATAACCGGAAATGTTCGCAATATCACTGTTCCCGGAGTCGGGCAGTTTACAAATATTCCGATCGGAATGTCGTTTGACCTGATACAGTTCTTCAATAATGCAGGGTATAATAATCTCATAAATCTAGCGCTGGCACTTGGCGGAAAGAACGGCTCTTCTTCTCGAATCACATTGAAAGTAAAACCTACAATAAGTACACAGCTTGGCCCAATTACTTACCCGGGAGAGTTTGATGTAATCGACAGGGAATTCAGAGGCGGAAATTAATAATCTGTATAAAATTTGTAACAAATCAAAAAAGCCCGTCTAAAAGACGGGCTTTCTGTTTGCCTGGAATACTCTGTTATTTTTGAATTCTGTCTTTTTCTACTTTTATCTGTACATCATCACCTTTTCTTGTGATCTTTATATCTTCATCTTTAATTTCAGGATTTTTAAGTTCTTCCTTCACCATTTTCCTGATCTCTTCATCAGTTTTGCCTTTGAATTTATCAGGGTCAGCTTTCTTCTGGAAAAGCTTAAACTTCTCTTTCCCGTTGTTCTCGTCAATTGTCATTTCAAATGATTTCGGGTTCTTATCCGATTCATGGTTCTCTATGCGGATATCCCTTCTTCCGTCACTATCTGTAGTAAAATGAATGTCCATTTCCACGCCCTGTTCCTTAAGCTGCCTCTGAACTTCACGCTCAAGCTCCTGATCGCTCATTCCCGTGGCGTCAACTTTAATGCTGAAAAAGTTATCCAGTGCCGCGGAATACAGCGGGCGTTTTAAGTCATAGTCAAGCGATTTTATTCTTATCGTGGTGATACCGCCTAAAGCCTCTAGCTCTTTGCTGTAAGCTTTTACCTCCTGTTCGGTTGTATTGGGCAGAATAATGGTGTATAATATCTGCGAAACACCGCCATCAGAGCTCTCATTAGATGTGACCTGTGCGCTTTTCAACCAGGGCAAAGAGATCATTTTTTCCTGGAAGCCGGTATTATCCGCAGGAGTAACCAGTGTTATCATTTGTCCGGCTGATTCAGTTTGTGTTACGGGCATGTTACATGCTCCTATTAATACAAAGAGAGCAACTATAGTATATACAAGCCTTAGCTTATGTGCAAATAAATAATTTTTCACTTTCCGGAGTTTCCTTTCATTTTTTTGATTTATAATGTGAATGTTTGTTTTGTAAAGCCAGTCTTCGACTGCAGGAAAAGTGCCTGTGTGATCCTCGGCTTTTAATTCATTAAAATGATGCTCCGGTATTTTGTATTCTTTATCTTTCAACCCTTATCTCCGGTATTAATTTGATAGTTTCAAGCTCCAGGTCCTCCGAAAAATCGCTGCCTTCATGTTTATCTATGCCGGCTGACTGGTGCCAGTTGTAATGTTCTTCCTCTTTCAGAATATGTTTCTTCAGTTTAGCCCTTGCCCTGCTTAATCTGGATTTCACTGCCGATATACTCTTTTCCTTTTGAATTGAAGTAATTTCTTCGATAGAGAATTCAGCAATTTCAAACAGTAATATTGCAGCTCTTTCTTTTGCGGATAATTTAGAGAGAGCCTTATTTAATATCAACCGGCTTTCTGTTTGTTCGCTTCTGTCAAATACCTCCGGGATATGAGGCAAATGATCCATACTGTCCAGCGGTAAAAACTTTTTCCAGAAATGTTTCCTGATGGATGAATAGAAAGTTGTTGTTATTATTTTAAAGAACCATGAGCGGAATTTTGTCCTGTCATTGAGCTTATCAAAATTCTCCAGCGCAAGCAGAAGTGACTGCTGTAGTACGTCTTCGGCATCATCCGGAGACCACGTAGAACAAAGGGCTCTTGAATACTTCAGAGCATCATTATAATTGGGTTTCAATAGCCCCGTAAATTCCGTTGTAGCTTTGGCCAATAGAGTAAATTTACTTTAATAATCCGGATTACTGTTAATTAGATGCACGTTAAGCTGAAAAAGTCGCACAATAAATTAACCCCTTTTTCGGTTTGAAAAGATAGTTAAATAAAAGTAAATTTGAAAGATATGAACAAAATAGAGATACTCAAAAAGCTGATGCAGGTTCCGGGAGTAGGAAAATCCATAGCAAATGACCTTTTAAATATCGGGATTAACAGCGTATCAGGACTTAAAGGCAAAGATCCTGAGAAACTGTACCGGAAGTCAAACAAATTCGCAGGGGTGGTTCAGGATAGATGCCTGCTCTATGTTTTAAGATGCGCTGTATATTATGCTAATACGAAGAAACCAAATCCAGAAAAATTAAAGTGGTGGAACTGGAAGGATAAACCGGTTAAGAATTTAGAATTAGGAATTAAGAATTAAGAATTAGAAATTATGAATTGGTAATCTATGTTCTAAAGAGACAATGAGTTTATCTATTGCTTAAAGTATAGAATAATATTAATTTGCTGCAGCTAAGCCCTCGGATTCCTATAACGAAAAAAAATATTCCAATGAAAAAATCGATCTTCATTGCTCTCGGGGCAGGAATGGTTACCGGATTTTTGATCCTTGTAATACTGTTTCAGTTAATGGGGTTTACTCTCAAAGACAGAGTTATTATGGAATCATGCCAGGGCGACTATGTAAAATACGGCTCCTATGACCCCTATTGCCTTAACATAATCAAACAGTCACAAGCCCTTAGCAGTAATTACATTATACTTATCTCAAGAAAAGGGGATATGAATTACGGCCATGTCATTAATTACCTGGACCCCGACCCTGTCAGCGAAAAAGAAATTGAGAAAACACGGGTGATATGGACAAGCGACGGCATCGAAATGACTTTTCCGCTTGGGCACAAACTTTTTATTCCGAAGGAAAGATTTATCGGCGGAAGATAGTCCGGATTACTTCAGTTTTATTCAAATTCAAATCTTACCTTTGACTGTTCCTTCCCGACACGGCCTGCTTCAATATCTGCTTTAAAATAATTCTCGCCTTTTACAGGGTATCCTGCCATTCGCCTAAGCATTGCGATCTGCCCGACATGTGTAAATGCATCTGCAAGGGGACCCTGCAATAATTTTTCGGCAGGCTGCATCATCTCAAGATCTCCTTCAAGGAACAGATCAAATTTTTTCAGCAATGTGTAAAACCTCTCGCATTCTTTACTCCATACCAGCGGCTCTGAGTTTAGCCCTCCGCTTTCACCTTTTGCCAGCCTCAAAGACCAGTCCATCAGGTCACCGATGTGCGCAAGAATTTCTCCGGGAGTCCGTGTACCATCATTGATTCTGTAATCCCTGAATTCATCAGGGACATTTGCAATCACTTTACCGCCCCTGTATGCCAGTGTTGCAAGTACGTGCCTCAGAAAAAAGCGTTTGATGTCATTTTCTTTATCCATCTTTGATTGAAGTTTTTTTTAAAATTGATATTTATTGAAGTCAGTCGTTAGTCATTATCTCTCCGAGTTCACCCTCGCTTTTTGCAATTACAACGCTTGCCATTGTGTCACCAATTACATTTACAGTTGTTCTGCACATGTTGATAATTCTGTCAACCCCTATTATCAAAGCAACTCCCTCAAGCGGCAGGCCAACTGCATTCAGTACTACAACAAGCATAATCAGTCCCGCACCTGCAACGGGTGCTGTAGCTGCGCCGGTGATGACAGAGGCAATAAATATTGTCAATTGCTGCTGAAGATCGAGGTTAAATCCATAAACCTGTGCTATGAAAATTGCAGCGATTGCCTGGTAAAGTGCTGTGCCGTCCTTGTTTATTGTAGTCCCGATAGGAATGACAAAACTTGCTATTTTATTCGGTACTCCAAGCCTGTTTTCAGTTACATCAATTGTTACGGGTAACGCAGCTGAAGATGAACTGGTAGTGAATGCAACTGCCAGCACCTGTTTTTGAGCAAGGAAAAATTTTACCGGATTAACTTTTGCAAATATTTTCACAAGTGCCGGGTACAAACCGAATCCAACTATGACCAGTGCCCCAATTACGGTAATGGCATACCACAGGAGTGTTCCCAGTATCTCAAATCCAAACTCTGCCACTGTGGATGCAATAAGAGCAAACACTGCCAATGGAGCAAACAGAATTATCTTTTCCACCATCTTTATCATCGCAAGCGTAATGCCGTCAAAGAATTCAATTACGGGCTTTGAACGGGCAGGGGGCAGGTAGCAAAGAACAAGGCCTGTTAGAATTGCAAAAAACACTATCTGCAGAAAATCACCCTCTGCCAGTCCCTTAAACGGATTTTTCGGAACAATGTTCACCGCAAAATCGATAAGATCGACCTTGTAATTTTGATCCATGGGAGCTGAGACTTCATCACGGTATGATTCAACCAGCTGCGCCTTGGCTTCCGTTGACATTTTATTGCCGGGTCCAATGACTACTGCCATAACCTGGCCCAATGCTACCGATATCGATGCCGTTACAGCAAAGAGCAAAAGAAGTTTTCCGCCAAGCTTAGCAAGATGTTTTACATTGCCAAGAGACGCTGCTCCGACAATCAGAGAAGCAAGCACAAGCGGAACTGCAATCATGTTAAGCAGCCGTATGAAAACCTCTCCAACCGGCTTTATCTCAGCAGCAATCGAGGATTTCCGTGATACTGATTTTATTCCTTCATAAACGGGGGATTCATTTGCAAAGGGTATCTTAACGATAATTTTTACATCATTTATCAGGGATTTTTGTTTCAGCGATTCGAAATATTTGATTATTCCGGATTGGGAGTTTTCACCGTATATCTTAATTGCCGAATCTTTTTTCACGCCATCACTTACAACAGGTATAACAAATGAAACCTGTGACCAGCTGTTTATTTCAGCTGTTCCGTTTTTGTGCTCTATCAAAAGATAATGGTGATCAACCCTGAATATTGCACCGAAAGCAATACCAAGCACGAGACCAATAAGTATTTGTGTGTGCAGTTTAAACTTCAAATCATTACACTTGAGTATTCAAATATTTTTCCCTGGTCTTTTGAATAACAAACAGCAATCCGGCGCTTATTATACTGATTATTAAAGTCGATTTCCAGTAAACACTCTTCAGGAAGGATATTTCATAAAAAGACTTTATCCAGCGGATAAGAATAAAATCGTTCTGAGTTACGGCTAAGAATGAGTACAGCCCAACAAGCCCGAGTGCATACAGTAAGTACAGCCTAAGATTCTTTTCATATTTATGAATGACAACTGCAAGAAAGTTCACCGAAGTAATCATAATAATTATGGAGAGCATTACCATCTGTATATCCTCGGGGGAATAGAACGGCACTTTTTCAGTGTAATACTGCCCGATATATGATGCACCAACTATTATACCCGCCGAGATCAGAACAAATGAGAACAGGTCACGCGAAAAATCCCTGAGTTTGCTCACATTAGTATTTCTGAGAGCTATTATGAAAGCCGGAAGTCCGATCGAGAAAATGTTTATCAGTGATACTCTTCTGGGAGTGAGAGGGAATTCGAACATAAAGAACATCGAAAGCACGGTAAGATAAATTACCATGAAATTCTTGGTTAAAAACAATTTGGCCACGGAGCTTACTGTATTTACTATCTTATTGCCTTCATCAAATATCTGCGGTAAAAGCGCAAATTTGTTCTTTAAAAGCACAATATCTGCTACTTCCTTGGTTATCTGGCTGCCTTCCTCCATTGCAATTCCCATATCAGATTCCTTTATCGCGGGCAGGTCATTAACACCGTCACCTATCATTGCAGTGTATATCTTTTCTGTGCGGAGCGCTTTAATAATCCTCAGTTTATGCTCGGGCTTCAGGCGCGCAAATATTTTCTTCTTCAGTATTACATTCAGAAAATCCGGTTCATTTATTTCATCAATTTCCTTTCCCGATATTAGCTCATCATCGCTTATGTTCCAGCCGATTTCCTTTGCAACAGCCTGGATTGAATATGCATTATCTCCCGAGAGTATCTTAATTTCAATATTATTGTTATGGAAAAGATTAATTGCTTCCATAACATCATCACGCACCCGGTCAGTAATTGAAACAATACAAATTGGTTCGATCGCAACACTATCCAGCTTTTCTTCAAGCTCTTTGAGCGGCCTGCCTGAGGTTTCAATTCCCAAAAGCAGATTCCGGTATATCTTCAGCCCGTGTTCATCAAACTTACTGTTTGCCTTTTCCTTGCCTGCAGATTTCTCAATCAGTACATCAAACCCGCCAAACACAATCGTTATTTGCTCTTTACTATTTGATAATTGAAGAAGGCTCATTTTATTTTCCGAGCTGAACGGAATTTCTTCGATTGTCCTTGCATTATCATCAGCATTGTAAACCTCAAGGGTTCTGAGCGTTGCATTTTTATCTGAAGAAAGCTTTGCATAAGTGCCAAGCAGCTGTTCGATTTCCTTCTGAGTGTATTTTTCGGACAGGGGAGTAATCCTGTTTACTGCAAGTTTATTTTGTGTAAGTGTGCCAGTCTTATCGGTGCAGACTATCTTAACATTCGCAAATGATTCAACGGCATTTAGCTTCTGGATTATGGCGCCGATTTTGCTTATCCTGTAAATGCCAAGAGCAAACGTTACTGATGACATCAGCACCAGTCCCTGCGGGATAAGTGAAAGCATTACAGTTGAAATTTTCCTGATAAAATCAAGATCTGAAAATCCATGTGGATTTCTGATAATTTCAAGAGTAACCAGAAAAATCGCCGTTGAAAAAAGTACCTTCACGATAAAATTCAGTTTTACCTGTAAAGGTGAGAGGTTCATCTTGAACTTCCTGGCGGTTTTTGTAACTTCGTTTGCGTAACTGTTATCACCGACCTTCTCAGCCCTATAAACACCGCCACCGGAAATACAAAAGCTGCCGGAGAGAATTTCATCACCAATTTTTTTCTGTATCGGCAGTGATTCACCCGTCAAGAGTGACTCATCAATTTCCATTTTACCCGATTCAACTACTTTTCCGTCAACCACTACCTGGTCACCTCTTTCGAGAATTATCAGGTCATCAACAACTGCTTCGCTCTGATCAATTGTTTGTTCATTTCCATCTCTGATAACTTTCACTTCGCGTTTAAGCAGCAGGCTGACCTTATCAAGAGCGCGCTTTGCCTTAATTTCCTGGTAGACAGCGATAAGAGTATTTAGCGTAATTACCATGGTCGTTCCAATGGTATCGTAGAGCAGCCTTTCATCACCTGAGGTAATATAGAAGTAAAGAAGAAAGAGAATAACCGAGGTTATTACTAAATTGAATACTGAAAAAACATTTTCAACTAATATCTGCCGTGTCCGCTTAGTACGTGCTGCAGTTGATCTGTTCTGTAAACCTTTTTGAATTCTTTCTGTTACTTCTGCTATAGTCAGGCCTGTCTTATTCATTATTCGATGATAGGTTATTTATCAAAAGGCAGAAGTAAAAAGGCAAAAAAATATGAAAACATCATCATTTTGTGTTATTTATCATTGCTGTTAATAGGGCAAAGACATTGTTTAGCTCTGACTTAAGAGTAAGCAGATATTCACTTTTGAAATAATTTAGCATTGAACAGATTTCAATTTGAGTGTCTATCTCAACTGCGGAAGATCTTGATATCTGGTAAAATCTTCTCCTCTCAATTGTCGATTTCCTTGATGCCCCTTCCGCAATATTAGAGGCAACGGATACAGATGCTCTCCTGAGCTGAGAGGTCAGAACATATAGCTCTTCTTTTGGAAGTCTTTTAGTCAAGGCATACACTTCACGAACCAGATTCATACTTTTTTCCCAAACAATCAGTTTTTTATGATTAAGATTCAACATAACTTTTTTGCATTACAATTTTTGCTTTTTTACTTTTCACTTTTGGCTGCTTTATCACATTGTTCCCGGGTACTCTGCATCAGGTGTTATCTCGCCCAGTTCTCCCTCGCTGTTTGCAATAACTACACATGCAAGTGAATCAGCAATAACATTAGGTACCGTGCGGCACATGTCGAGGATCCTGTCAACCCCGATTATGAGTGCAATTCCCTCTTCAGGCACACCAACAGATTTCAATACTATAATTAGCATTATCAGACCGACACCCGGTACTGGGGCTGTACCTACGGCAGCCAGTGCTGCTGTGAGTACTATCGTCAATTGCTGTGCTAAGTTAAGATCAAAGCCGTAAACCTGCGCTATGAACATTGCAGCAACAGCCTGGTATAAAGCAGTACCATCCATATTGACCGTTGTGCCAAGCGGCAGAACAAAACTTGCGATCTTTGTCGGGACTCCAAGCCTCTTTTCGCATACATCCATCGTTACCGGAAGTGTTGCTGCTGAGGAACTTGTTGAAAAAGCAACGGCAAGAACCTGCTTTTGAGCGCGGAAAAAATCCGTTACCTTTACTTTGGTAAACGCTTTCAGGAGAAGCGGATATTCCACAAATGTAAGTATTGTGAGCCCGATGACTACGGTCAGAGAGTACCATAATAACGTTTGCAGAATATTAAATCCGAATTCCGCTACAGTCGCCGCAATAAGAGTAAAGACCGCAAATGGAGCCACTATCATAATTTTCTCAACCAGCACTATCATTGTTTCGCTTAAGCCCTCAAAAAATGTTATGACAGGTTTTGCTTTATCATTTGGTATCTGGACAAGGAATACTCCGGTTAGAATAGCAAAAAAAACTATCTGCAGAAAATCGCCATCGGCAATTGCTTTGAAAGGATTTTTGGGCACTATATTAACAAGGAAATCGATGATGTTTAATGAAACATTCTGCTCAATCTTAGACTTCGCATCATCCTGGTAGGCATCCATTAATCTTTCCTTTGATACGGGATCCATTTTATGCCCGGGCTCTATTACGTTTGCCAGTATAAGCCCGATAGTTATAGCCATGACTGCTGTAAGAGCGTAGAATCCCAGAGTCTTGCCGCCGATCTTTGCAATATGCTTCAGGTCAGTTAAAGAAGCTGCGCCTACAATCAGTGATGCCAGCACTAATGGCACGGCGATCATCATAAGCAGCCGCACAAAGATATCTCCAACCGGCTTAAGCATTACCCCTATTGTCCGTATCTTCTCAACTGCCGTCGTATTTTCGAAAAATCTCTCCGTACCGTCAGAATACCTGACCTTGAGCCTGAGGTCTTTTTTATCCTTGGTGTTCTTATAATATTTTATAATAGTCAGCTGATCGTTCCTGTCAAAGGTCTTAAGTACAGAATCCTTCCTTAAAAATGAGAAATCCTGCCAGTTTTCAACGGATTCAGAGCCGCCGCTGAAAGTCAGTTCAAGCTTATTGGGGTTAATGGCAAAAATTGCGCCAAACACTGCTCCGAGTATCAGCCCGATTATGATCTTTGTATGCAGTTGAAATTTTGGCATTCTTAACCCCCTGTAATTACCATTGATAATTCATGCAATTTAGGAAAAGTAATGTAATATGTAAGTGGAAAAAGAAATGATATACCGGTAATAATAACTACTTATGCCCCGATCGGATACAAATACAGAACTATGTTTGTTTGTAATATGACTTATATCATTTGTTTGTATCATTATAATTATTAATTTTGAACTGAATTTTTTTGAATTTATAGGTGATAAATATTGGCAATTATAGGGATTCTCAAAGAGCCGGAAGGTGAAAACAGAGTCGTTGCGCTTCCGGAAATAGCAGCACAGTTAGTAAAAATGAACTTTTCCGTCCTGGTTGAACAGGGCGCCGGCGCAAAAGCCTTTGCAAGTGATGAAGATTACATATCACAGGGGGCAGAAACCGCCGATAAGGCAAAAGTTCTCAGTTCATCGGATGTTATCCTCAGAATAAATTCTCTTAACAAAGATGAAATCTCAAAATTAAAGTCAGGAGCAGTTGCTTTGGCAATGTTCCAACCTTTTTTTAATGCAGAAACTGTAAAACTGCTTATTAATCATAATATTACGGGTTTCAGCCTGGAAACTATTCCGAGGACGACCCGCGCGCAGGCTATGGATGTGCTTTCTTCACAGGCAACTGTTTCGGGGTATAAAGCCGTGCTTTTAGCCGCATCTAACCTGCCTAAATTTTTCCCGATGTTCATGACTGCAGCGGGCAGCATTACCCCAGCTAAGGTACTTATACTTGGTGCCGGAGTTGCCGGACTTCAGGCAATATCCGCAGCCAGAAGGCTTGGAGGAGTTGTGGAAGCCTTTGATACAAGAAGCGCAGTGAAGGAAGAAGTAAAATC
>JANWKI010000004.1 GCA_025451455.1 Ignavibacteria bacterium | reverse complement strand
TCTTTTTATCTCTTCAATTGCACGCGAGTCTTCATATATGGCATTTGAAAGTGTGTGATTATGGTTAAAGGATTTTTCAATGTGCTCACCCCCTCTTTCTGCAATGCCGCTTGTGTCTTCACCCCGTGCGACCTTTCGAAGCATAACTCCGTTAACACCGAATTCCTTATGCACTATATGCAGATCGGAATTTGCAAGGTCACCGATAGTCCTGAAGCCAAGCGCATGCATTCTTATTTCCATCCGCCTGCCGATACCCCACATCTTTTTTACAGGCAGTGCGTAAATGATATCCCTGTTTTCTTCTCTTATAACTGTCAGTCCGTCCGGCTTATTCAGTTTTGTTGCCATTTTGGCGTAGGACTTGTTGAACGAAAGCCCGGTCGTTACAGTGAGATTTTCTTCTCTGCCGATGAGCTGTTTTATCTTCCATGCAAATTTTGCCGCCTGGAAATAATCCTTAACAACAGGCGTTATATCAAGGAAACATTCATCAACGCTGTACTGCTCAATGCAGTCTTCAGGCAGCAGCTTTGAAATATTGAAAATAATATTCTGCATTACCGCTTCATATTTTGTGCCGTAAGAGGGGAGTGAGATAAGCTCTCGGCACAATAGCTTTGCCTCTACAACCGACATGCCGATATCTACACCGTATTTCCTTGCTTCGTAGCTTGCCGTCATGATAATGCCCCTGTTGCCTTCGCCGCCGCCGACTGATACGGGTTTACCCTTTAATTTCGGATTATCGCGCTGCTCCACCTGCGCAAAAAAAGCATCCAGATCGAGATGTATGAAATATTTGTTCCTGTTCTCACTGAGCTTGTGATTAAAATCCTTATGGTGAGGAAAAGAATACATCGGCATCATCCTTATCCGCTTGAACAACTGTGAAGAGCGTGTTGCTTCCCTCGGAATGAAAAAGGATGAGCTTAGTTTACCTGTATTTTTGTTCGTGTTCATCTTTTAATCCTGAACGCAGTGAAGGATCCATTGATATGAAGTGTCATGTGAGCACTTTTGTGAGCGAAGCGCGGCAATCTTTTTTGGCCGTCGTTGGTGTTCTCACCAACGACACGTTACACTACCGAATAATCCCTCGTCAATCCCACAACAATACCCAGGATCTTAAACGGCCTGCGTATCGGGTCATACTTATTGTTTGCAGGCTGCAGGTACGGCGTGCCTCCATTTGCCCGGAATACTTTTACTGTTACCTCGTCATCGAGCAGTGCGACAACTATTTCACCGTCACTGGCTGTATTTTGTTTGCGTACAATCAGCTTATCTTTTTCGATTATCTTCTTTTCCGTCATACTGTCTCCGCGCACTGTGACGGAGAACAGCTCTCCGCGCGAACGCCTGGGTTTTTCAACGGCTATGTACCCTTCAATATTATCATCTGCAAAAACAGGCTCGCCGGCGGCAACATTCCCGTATAAGGGGATTACAATAAGATTATTTTTCACTTTGTTCATATCTTCAGGGGAATTGTCTCTTACCCTGAGTCCCCGCGCAATACCGCTGACCTTCTCAAGAGACCCCTTTTTTATCAGCGCACTTATTGCCTGCTGTATGGCGTTAACATTGACCTTAAAATGACCGGCAATTTCTTTGTAGGTAGGGGAGTATGACTTCTCATCAATGAATTTACCGATGTAATCTGCAACCCGCGCCTGGCTTTTTGTGAGTTTCTTCATTTTAGCTGAATTAATGTATTTATATACAGTGTATAAATATACAGTATATTTTTCTTTTTGTCAAGTATGAAATTATTTAGTTGATTGTGCCGGGGAGTTATATGATCTTGCATTAAAAGGGTATAGTCTAATCTTCAATCCTGCGCTTTTTAGCAGTCCCGCGCTTCTGCATAGCGGGATTTAATCTGTAATCCAATAATGGCATATACACAAATACAGGTCTACAAGCCAATAGAGGTAATATCGCATTTCCACAATTCAAAGGTGGATATCAAGCGGTTCAAGTGGGATGAGCGGGTATACAAGGTAAGCCGGATTGCCAATATATGGCGCCTGCCGGATAATGAAGAGGGATTCAAAACACATTTCACCGTCATTTGCGAAGATGCAGGGATACTCTGCGAGTTATCATTCTACCACAAAAGCATGAAATGGGAAATTGTACAGTATGACAGCCTTGACTAAACTTGTCTAAGTGGTGTCAGGTATTCACCTGACACGCGTCAGATGAATATCTGACGCCACCTCATTCGAGTTTCACAATAAAATAATCTTTCTCGTTTTTTATCACTTTATATTTCTTCAATATCTTATCCAGATTATCCATTGAATTTTCCATCTCAAATACTTCCTTTTCTCCGGCAATCCACTTAGCGCCCTCTGTCTTTCGCTTTTCGATATAATTGCTGTCAAGCACTTGCGGAAGACCCGTCCATCCTTTCCTGTGTGAATGATATAAGTAGATAGGATTCCATACGCTTGCTGTGATAATTTTATCATCCGGGGGTGTTACCAGCCTCACATCATTTCCGATCTTCAATACAACTGAGTCCTGGTTCTCCCCGTTTAAAAACCTTGCCATCCTTAAATAACTCAGAATACAAATCAACATAAAGCAAACCACAAGAGCAATTGACGCAAAACTGCGCAGTTTGAACGAATTCTTAAAATTTCCAACAGGAAGATATTTTGCAAACACCTTCCCGATAAATACTGCTGCAGGAAGATCAAAAGGCAGGGTGTAATATTCCTGCGCTCTGTGCGCCTGAGCTGCAACAAAAATAAATATGATAATTGCAATCAACCAGATATCAAACAATCTTTCACGTTCATAATTTCGTTTTATGAATATCCCTGCAATAAGCAGAATAAACCCGGGGTAGGTGAGATGTCTTTCTGCAATGCTTTTGAAGAAAATATCATTGTACCAGGCCGGTTCTTTTAAAAGAGAAATCATTCCCCATTTATCAACTCCATACGACCATATTCCAAATGATGACCCTCCATTCAATAAAAGCTGGTGCGCATGGTAATACCAAAGAATAACAGGGATAAATATCAGTATTACGAGAATGAATAGAACGTATTTTTTGAATAATCCGTACCGGTATTTCTGAAATGCAAGGTAGAACAATGGAAGCCCGAGATACACTGCCGGAAGTTTTATGAGAATGGCAAGTGTTGTGAAAAGCCATGCAAAAATAAAATATTTCGCTTTTTCCTTATCCAACCACTCGGAAAAGAAGTAAATGGAGTACACCGCACACATCAGCATCATGCTCTCAGGCATAAATGCCCTGCCATAGAAAATATTCAGGGGCAGTATGGCATAAATTAATGCCGACCACAGCGCTGTATCTTCATTAATTAGTTTTCTGACAAGCAGGTAGAGACCAAGTACAGTTAGCATGGAAAACAGCACCGAGGCCATTCTGCCAAAGGAATCATGCTCACCAAATGCAGAGTATAGCACTGATACAATAAAAGGGTAAATATGAAATTCCGATTCCACATAACCCGTACCGGCGCCGCCCCAGTTTATCTGAGGATACAGTATGTTATGCCCGTTCTCATAAAAATTCCTTGTTATTTCAGCTGTATCTGATTGCCTCCATGAATGCCAGCCCAGTATAGGGTTTAGAATTCCAACTGACCTTGTCAAAAGGGTAATCAGCAGGATTATGTAGATTTTCTTGTTCAATCATACAAAAATATGAATTAATGGCACAAACAACAAAAGGAATTGGATTCATAATTTAATTGAAAAAAACTCAAAAAATAAGTAAATTACAATATATATTTTCCTAATAACCTGAAAATCGAAACGGCTTTTAATAGGAAGTGGAGTTGTTGCAATTTTCTAATTCATTGTTGAGGATAAAATGACAAACAATCAGAAGTTGAAAGACTGGGTCGGGAAAATGGCTGAGCTTTGCCAGCCGGATTCAGTTCATTGGTGTGATGGTTCAGAAGAAGAAAACCGCATGTTACTGGATGGCTGCGTAAAAAGCGGACAGTTTGTACCTTTGAAAAAAAGAGAGAACAGCTTCTGGGTCGTATCTGACCCAAGCGATGTTGCGCGTGTTGAGGATAAGACATTCATTTGCTCTAAAAATAAAGAAGATGCCGGTCCAACCAATAATTGGATGGATCCAAATGAAATGAAGGGTATACTTAACGGGCTCTTCAAAGGGTGCATGAAAGGAAGAACAATGTATGTGATTCCCTTCAGCATGGGACCTCTGGGCTCCAGAATATCCCACATAGGTGTTGAGCTTACTGATTCCGCTTACGTTGTAATTAACATGAGAATTATGACTCGCATCGGGAAGAAAGTCCTTGATGTACTTGGCTCAAATGGCGAATTTGTTCCGTCAATGCATTCAGTAGGTTACCCGCTTGAAGGCGGCAAACCGGATATTGGGTGGCCCTGCAGCAGCACAAAGTATATTGTTCATTTCCCGGAAGAAAGAGCTATATGGTCATACGGAAGCGGATACGGAGGCAATGCGCTGCTTGGTAAAAAGTGTTTCGCTCTCAGAATAGCCTCAGTGCTTGCACGCGACGAGGGCTGGCTGGCTGAACATATGCTGATACTTGGAGTAACTCCTCCCGGCGGCGAAAAAAAATATATCGCTGCAGCATTCCCTTCAGCATGCGGAAAGACAAATCTTGCAATGCTTACACCATCACTTCCCGGATGGAAGGTTGAGACTGTTGGTGATGATATTGCGTGGATGAAGTTCGGTGAAGACGGAAGGCTTTATGCAATTAACCCTGAAAACGGATTTTTTGGAGTAGCACCGGGTACTTCTATGAAGACAAATGCCAATGCAATGCTTTCAATGACAAAGAATTCTATTTTTACGAATGTTGCATTGACCGATGACGGTGACATATGGTGGGAGGGCATGACCGATGAAAAACCTGCACATTTAATAGACTGGCATAAAAAAGACTGGACGCCGGAAAAAGGAGAGATTTCATCCCACCCGAATTCAAGATTTACAGCCCCAGCCTCTCAATGCCCGGTAATT
>JANWKI010000003.1 GCA_025451455.1 Ignavibacteria bacterium | reverse complement strand
ATAATAACGGGTACGGAATTTATCGGTTCAAGGACTCCCCCGATCTGCGCTGCCGCTGACAGATGAATTTTTTTTCCGAGCTGTGCGCATGAACCAACCAAAGCATGTGAATCAATAAGCGTATTCTCGTCAACATATGCGCCGATATTTATATACATTGGCGGCATGCAAATCACTCCTTTGCCAATAAATGCACCTGAGCGGATCGAAGAACCGCCGGGCACAACCCTGATGTTTTCCTTCATGCCAAGCGGCCTTAGCGGTAAAACATGTTTATCAAAATACCTGAAGCTGCTGTTTATCGACATATCTTTGAGCTTGCCGAGTCTGAAGCCCAGTAATATTCCTTTTTTCACCCAGCTGTTTGCCTTCCAGTTTCCGCCAGTGTATTCGGCAGCGCGAACTTTGCCTTTGTTCAGCAATTTCACCATTTCTTTAAACGCAGAAAGTGCTTTCTTCCTGTTCTTTTCGGTAAATTCACCGGATTCGAAGTATTTTTCTATATCTTTATCTAAGCTCATATTACGGGATCTTTCTATATTATTACTGCAAAATTATTACTGCAAATTACTCGATTTTATTGGTTAATTCAATTGAAACAAAATGTTACAAATTTTCGTTATAATTACGTTGAATGTTTGGTTCTGAAACAGTAATTTTAGACAGTAAAATTAAAAAAGGAGCAAAAAAACAATATGTCCGGTAAGATCACAAGAAGGGATTTTCTGGTAAAATCTGCATTGGGAGTTGTTGTTGGAGGAACTGTATTATCTTCCCTGAACCTGGAGGCTTTTGCAAAAGCGCCTGCTGCTAAGGGTGTTGTAAGGAAGTCCGGTGACGATGTTGTTGTAAAACTCTCCGATAATTCCACGCTTGATAAAGTGGGCGGTTCGGTAAAGGTCAGTGATGAAATGATACTGATAAGGAAATCTGAAACTGAATTCCTTGCTATAAGAACAATTTGCGCGCATAAAGGCTGTGATGTTGATCTTGAAGGAAATAAATTTATCTGCCCGTGCCACGGCTCTGAATATACACTCGAAGGCAAAGTAACACAGGGTCCGGCAAAGGGTGATCTTAAGTCATTTGAAACTGTGTTTGATTCAGAAAAAGGAACAATAACAATAAAAATGCCGGTAAAGACTGACCAATAAGAATATTTTATAATGTATGAATTGAAAAAGTCCCGTTAATTGCGGGACTTTTTTTTTGTAGAAGGTCCTATATTGTAATTGAGATGTCTCTATATATTTCCCTCAACTAAATTTCTTACTTGCCGCCTGTCAATATACTCTTAACCACATAACCTGCCATCTGGGGATTCTCTTTAAAGCGGCGTATCGAATATTGGTACCAGTGCGTACCGAATGGAATATAAACCCTCACTCTGTGTCCGTCTTTGAGTATTTTATCGCGCATGTTTTCCCTCACGCCAAGCAGCATCTGGAACTCGTATTTATCGTTAGATATTTTCAATTCATCGATCAGATTATAAGCTCCGTCAATCAGGAATTCATCATGGGTAGCAATACCAACGTATGCGCCTTTTTCAAGCATCAGCCTCAGTATCCTCAGGTAACTATCCCGCACTTCCTGCTTTTCTTTGAATGCAATTTCCGCGGGTTCGATATATATGCCTTTGCAGAGGCGGAAGTTCGTTCCTTTTTCGATTAGCCTCGCCGCGTCATCATAGGTACGGCGCAGGTATGATTGCAGTACAATACCGCTGTTTGGATAAAAATTGTTTGCCTCTTCAAAGAGCCGTATGGTCTCATCCGTGCAGGTTGAATCTTCCATATCTATACGCACAAAGATGTTAAGGGATTTAGCTTTTGTCATTATCTCAGTAATATTCCCGAGGCAAAAATCATGGTCGATCTTAAGCCCGAGTGATGTAAGCTTTATCGACTGGTTAGCGTTCAGATTGTTTTTATCGATTGCATCAAGTACGTCCAGGCACTCGGCAGTTGCTCTTCTGGCATCTTCTTTATTGAAGACATCCTCACCAAGCACGTCAATTGTCCCCATGATGCCTTTATCGTTAAGTTTTTTAGCGGTTGTAACCGCATCTTCAACTTTATCGCCTGCAATATATTTATTTGCAAATTTCCTCACTATCCCTCTCGGAACAATTGGTAATGTACCTACGATTATTTTATTTATTATGCCCATATAAGTTGAAGGGACGCTTAAAATGCGTCCCCCTGATTAGTAAGTTCTATAATTCGTTAATGTTTCTTCTTCCTCCAAACCCTTCGGGAATCGAATGCCAGTATGCTATTTCGCCTTCGCCCCAGCACCAGCACAGGTAAACTTCCTCGTCATTTTTCCTGATATGCGGGAAGTCAACAAGCCCCCTGTTAATAGCTTTCACAAGCACGCCTTCGGCAGAAATTTTCCTGATTATATCAACCATTTTTTCCATTTCCTCAGGGAAAGCGCCGCTTCCGTTGGGTCCGGAGCCGCCAAAATACTGATGATTGAACACATCATATCCTTTGGAATCCAGTTTCTTTTTCAGGTTTATCATCTCTTCAATAAGCGGTTTGATATCATCAAGCATATTATTTGCCTCGTCAACAGTAAAGTGACGGCTGTGAAGGTAACTCATTTTACTACAATATTTACAAGTTTATTCTTAATGGCTATTTCCTTTATTATCTCTTTGCCGTTGATATACGACAATATCTTCTCATCGCTCTTTACAAGCTCAATAAGTTTCTTTTCATCGGTATCGGTATCAACTTCTATCCTTACCCTTACCTTGCCGTTTACCTGCCCTACAATAGTAACAACTGCGCGCTGTACTTTAGCGGGGTCATATTCAGGCCATGGGGCAAATGAAATTGTTCCTGCATTTCCAAGCCGCTGCCATAATTCTTCAGAGAGGTGCGGAGCAAACGGAGCAAGAAGCTTCACCAGCACAATTATCATACCCTTCGGCAGTATTTCAATCCTTGAAAGTTCATTAACATAGATCATCAGTTCACTTACGCATGTATTGAACTTCATATCCATATCTTCGATATCATCAGTAACATTTTTTATCGTCCTGTGCATCAGCCTTTCAGCTTCGCCTTCGGGATGTATATCTTTTATCGCGGGATTAATATTTCCGTTCTCATCTATTATAAGGCGCCACACTCTGTTAAGGAAGCGGTAAACACCTTCTATTCCCTTTGTTGACCATGGCTTGGTTGCAGAAAGCGGTCCGAGGAACATTTCAAATAATCTGAATGAATCTGCTCCGTAACCTGCAATTACTTCATCGGGATTAACAACATTGCCCCGTGATTTGGACATCTTGTTTGAGTCTTCGCCGAGGATCATTCCCTGGTGATAAAGCCTTACAAACGGTTCGCGTGTGGAAACATAGCCAAGATCGAAAAGAACTTTATGCCAGAACCTTGCATACAGCAAATGCAAAACAGCATGCTCAGCACCCCCAAGATACAGGTTTACCGGCATCCAGTATTTTTCTTTTTCTTTGCTGACAATTTCTTTGTCATTGTACGGGTCGAGAAATCTTAAATAATACCAGCATGAACCTGCCCACTGCGGCATTGTATTTGTTTCACGTTTGGCGGGCTTGCCTGTTTCTTTATCAATAGTATTCACCCAGTCAGTAAATCCGGCAAGAGGAGATTCACCAGTGCCAATGGTTTTATAATTATCAACCTCCGGCAGCATTACAGGCAGGTCTTCTTCCGGAACAAGCTTCACAGTTCCGTCTTCCAGGTGAATTAAAGGGAACGGCTCGCCCCAGAACCGTTGACGCGAGAAGAGCCAGTCACGGAGCTTATACTGCACTGTGCCTTTTCCAAGCCCTTTTTGTTCGAGCCAGTCAATAATTTTCTTCTTTGCTTTTTCTGTTTTCAAGCCGGTTATGAAACCTGAATTTACAGATATCCCATCTTCCTCAAACGGCCCATTTGCCAAATCGACTTCTTCTCCGCCGGATGGCCTGACCACTTCTGCTATCGGAATATGATGCTTGGTTGCAAACTCCCAATCACGCTGGTCATGGCCCGGTACTGCCATTATTGCGCCTGTTCCGTAGCTCATAAGCACATAGTCAGAGATCCATATCGGAATTTCTTCATTGTTAACGGGATTTACTGCATATGCTCCGGTAAATACACCTGTTTTACTTTTCTCCGATGCCTGGCGTTCAAGATCTGATTTGGTTTTTGAGTTTTCCTTGTATATATCAACTGCAGTTTTATAGTCAGCTGAAGTTATCATATCAACATAAGGATGCTCCGGTGCGAGGACCATGTATGTTGCTCCCCAAAGTGTATCGGGCCGGGTTGTGAATACTTCGAGCTGCAGGGCAGGAGATACAACCCCACCTAAATCCTCCCCGAAGGGGAGGACTTTTGATTCAAGCTCGTTTATTATTCTTTGGATTACCTCTTCGGTTTTGTTTTTTACTTCATCATTTGTAAATCTGATCTCTTTGAAACCAAGTTCATTCAGTCTGTTAGTTCTTATTTCATCTTTTTGTTTTCGCTCAGTTTCATCATGTACTGAACCGTCAACTTCTATAACCAGTTTTTTTTCCAAACATACAAAATCTACAATATAAGTCTCAATTGCATGCTGTCTTCTGAAGTGATAACCCAGATTATGGTTTCGGACAATCTCCCACATTATTGCTTCGGCATCAGTAGGATTTTTGCGGTGGTCTTTAGCATTTTCCTTCAATGATGCCCAAATTTCAGCACTGGTCTTCATATACCCGGGCTTATCTGACCCCTCCCCTTCGGGGAGGGACGGGGTGGGGTTATTCACTCCCTCCCCTTCGGGGAGGGCTGGGGAGGGGTTGCTTATCTCAAATGTAACCTTTGCGCCTTCGGATTTTCCGATCCAGTTTCTCTGCATTTCCTTGGTGCTCTCCGGCCAGTCAAGCATATCAAGATCTATCAGCAGCCTCTCGGCATATTCGGTTATCTTCAGCATCCACTGCTTCATCGGCCTTCGTACAACAGTATAACCTTTTTCAATCTGCTCGGGTACTTCTTCGTTTGCAAGTACTGTTCCAAGCTCAGGCGACCAGTTAACTGCAACCTCAGCCTGGTAAGCCAGTCCTTTTTTATACAGCTGTTCAAATATCCACTGGGTCCACTTATAATACTTGGGGTCGAAAGTTGTAATTTCCCTGGACCAGTCAAACGAAAGCCCGATGGCTCTTAACTGGCGCTTGAAATTATCAATGCTTTTCTGAGTTGTAATTCTTGGGTGAATACCCGTTTTGATGGCATACTGTTCTGCAGGCAAGCCGAAAGAATCCCAGCCCATAGGGTGAAGGACATTGAATCCTTTCATTCTTTTGTAGCGCGCAATTATATCTGTTGCTGTGTACCCTTCGGGGTGGCCAACATGCAGGCCGTCAGAAGAGGGATAGGGGAAAAAATCCAGAACATAGTACTTTGGTTTCGAATAATCTTCACTGGCCTGAAAAGTCTTATTCTTATCCCAGAAATTCTGCCATTTCTGCTCAATTTCAGTAAAATCATACTTCATATATAACAAAATTACTAATTTGAAAAGTAAGAAACAGTGGAATTTGGATGGGATTTCTTTATATAATACTTCAATGATTCAAAAAAAGTATAAGTAAATCGAAGTAGTTTCATTTACCAACAAATGATTTTCTTCCTAATGAATCTGAAGCACTCCAAATCACGTAATACAGTTGGATTCAGGGCAGGTATTTCCGGGATTCGTTAGTATGCCGTGCAAACTACATAAATTGCAAATTGAATTTTTTTTGAGCATTTGGATACGTAAATTCGTAGGCAAATGAACTGTGAAAAAATGACATATCAAATAAATTCCCTTTTGCATTAATATGGAAAGCCGGATAAAAGACGTAAAATTAATAGTAATTGATATTGACGGAACACTGATCGATTCTGAAGGAAAGGTTGGTGAAAGAACCCTGCACTTTGCTAAAGAACTGAAAAAACATGATATTTGCTGCACACTTTCTACTGCACGCTCACATCACTATTCGGCACACCTGGCAGATGAACTTGAGATCGATATCCCGTTTGTTACCCTTGACGGAGCATTAATAAAGGATAGAAAAGGTAATACCGTATTTAGAGGATTAATTAAAGATACACTGGTAAAGAAAGCGATAAAGCTTGCAGAGGAAAATTATGGAAAGATCACCATGTGCGACGAGAATAACCTCTTCGTTACACCCAGGAATGCCGTTGTAAAAGAATATACCAAGCTGAATGCGCCCATTTTGGAAGTTTCTGATTTTTCTGCCGTAAAAGATATTCTTGAAATACTCGTCTTTTGCGAAGACAAAGTAAGCATGAAATTCATAAAACAAAAATTCGGATTCTTCGACAGGCTGGGGATATCGCTCAGCGTAACAAAATCTCCGCGCAATGATTATTACCTTCTTACCATAAAGAACAGCGGAAGCAATAAGTATGAAAGTGTCAGGCGGCTTGTTAACCATCTTGGTTTAAACAGGAAAAATGTAGCGGTAATTGGTGACTGGCATAATGATATGCCTCTGTTTGAGTACGGCGCATATAACATTGCAGTTCAGAATGCAATCCCTGAACTGAAGCGCAAAGCTGATTATGTTACCAACTCAACCAATAACGAAGATGCAGTTGGCGAAGTTCTGGAACTTGTTTTTAATTACACATTAAACGGTTCTCATTGATATTATTTTCCCCTTTTAGAGATTCATGACTCATTACACAATATTACAGCAGAAACACAACAGAGGAATAACCGAAACATTTCTTTGGTATCAGAGTAAATAAATTTAGTGTTAATCAGCATTTTTATTATTAAACGAAACGGCTTTTCAATTAATAAAAGAGCATCAACAAAAGATCAATATGAAACCAATTGTAGGTATAATCATGGGAAGCGATTCAGACCTTCCGGTAATGCAGGAAGCTGCAAATGTTTGTGAACTCTTCGGCATTGCCTGTGAAGTTAAAATTATTTCTGCGCACCGCACACCTCACTTTGCGGCCAAGTATTCCCAAAGCGCTCAGAAGCGGGGACTTAAAGTAATAATTGCCGGTGCAGGCGGAGCGGCGCATCTTGCCGGTGTAACTGCATCCATGACAACGCTTCCGGTTATCGGTGTTCCGATCCATTCGAAAACACTCGATGGGCTTGATTCCCTGCTTTCTACAGTACAAATGCCGCCCGGCGTGCCGGTTGCAACTGTCGGGGTAGGTGCCGCAAAAAATGCCGGATTATTTGCCATGCAGATACTTGCAACAGGCAGCAAAACACTCCAAAAGAAAATGGCGGATTATAAAAAGAAGCTTGCCTCCGATTCATTGAAAAAGAATGATAAGATTAAGAAAGCGAAATAAGCTCCAAATAACCGTTTATTGGCTGAAATCAGAGCAATTTTTTCCCGGATATTAAGCCTGGTTAATTGCCGGGTTATTTTCGTTATACCTGAATTTTTAGTTAAAAACTTCCAAACAAATTAAATATATTTAAATTCATCTAAAACAAAATCATGGTTTTATGAATAAATTCATTCTGTATCTCGTTTCAATATATATAGCTGCCTCGGCAATGACGTTTACCGGCTGCTCGAAGAAAAGCGAAACAGAGCTCAAACGGGAAAAAGACAGCCTTGAGCAGGTTAAGTATGATGATATCATAAAAGAGCTTATCGATTCCAATGTGATCAGAATGAGAGACAGCACCGATATTTACGGAACGGGTAATTTTGATTATAAAGATTCACTTGAATCGTACCACAGGGGTTACAGTATACCAAGGGACAGTATATATAAGGTTTGGAACACCAAGGCGTTCCAGGAACTAAATGAGCTGATAAAGAAGAAACCGCGTCTGCCGGGCCCGTATCTGGATAGGGGAAATCATTTCCAGAATATCAAGATGTACCGTGAAGCAATTTCAGATTACAATGAATACATTAAGCTGAATCCTTACAATCATTCAGGATACATGAACAGGGGCAATGCCTATGAAAGGTTTAAAATATATGATTCGGCAATGGCTGATTACAGGATGGTACTGAAACTTAAGCCGGATGATACAATTGCTAATTTCAATAAAGGAAATATTTACGATATTCTCGGCAAGCCGGATTCTGCTGTAATGGAGTATGATACGGTTACAATGAAAGACCCGCGCCTTGCAAAAACTTATTATAACAGGGGCACTTCTTATCTTGCTCAGAGAAAATTCAAAGAAGCAGCAAGGGACTGGGAACAGGCAATAGCGCTTAACAGAACTTATGAATCTGAATTAAGGCCAAAGATAAACAAAATAAGGCCTTTGATAAAATAGAAAGTGGTTTACATTAATTTCCGGACTACTCTCTGTATACTGACCAGATACCGTCGGTTTTTACATCAAGTATGTATGCCCTGGTTTCGGGTATTTCGACTTTTTTCTTTCCGGTGTAATTGCCCGTAACATCTGCAAGAACTTCAATTAGTTCTCCATCGGGATGCATAAGCCTTACTTCAAATTTACCTTCACCCTGGTGAGTTAATACAAAGTTTGCAGGCCCTTTCATCAGGTCGATAATCTGGTTCTTGTTTCCCGTAAAATTCTCGGCTATCCTGTACTGGTCTTTGTTTATCTGAACTGTATCTTTCTTTTGGGTCTGCTGGTTTTTCTTATCCTTCTCTGACTTATCGCTGTTACAGGCTATGACAAGCCCAAAAATCACGAAAACAGAAACTGCAAATTTTATATAATTTTTCATCTTTATTCTAACTTTTTTACGGTATTACAACTGAATTCATAATTTTTTAAACTTACTACATAAAATACTAAAATTCAACGAAATATGCTGAGAAAAATGTTATTAATAACCCTGCCGCTTGTTGTTATAGTAGCAGGATGCACTCCAAAAAACCCGGAGGAATCGGCCAAGCATCTCAAAGCAGGAATTGAAAGCCAGAACAATGGAAAGCTTGATGAGGCACTGGCCGAGTACACAAAAGCAATCGAAACCGATAAATCCAACCAGACTGCATGGTATCACAGGGGAGTGCTGCAGGTAGCAAAGAACGACCTTCCGAAAGCGATCGAAGACCTGAGCGAAGCCATAAGCCGTTCACCTGATACTGTAAGGTTTTACGATGCAAGAGGTTATGTGTATATTACTATGAATGATTACGGGAAAGCGATGGAAGATTATGAAAAGGCTGTGCAGAAAGATCCAAAGAATGCCGTTTACATAAACCGGCGCGGTTACGTTTATGCTTTACTGAAAGATTATATCACAGCAGTGAAAGATTATACAAAGGCTTTGGAGCTTAACCCGAAATATGAAGACGCATATTCAAACCGCGGATTTTCTTACTTAAGCCTGAATAAATTCGAAAATGTAGTGAGTGATTTTACCAAAGCAATTGAATTGAATCCGAAACGGGCAGTCTATTACAACTCGCGCGGCTATGCTTACGCAAATATGAAACGCCTTTTTGATGCACTGCCTGATTATGATATGGCTATCAGGCTTGACTCAAACCTGGCAGATGCTTATGTGAACAGGGGCTTTTTATTTATGGCCACAGAGCAGTTCCCTTTTGCGCTTGCTGATTTTGATAAAGCAATCAAGCTTGGTATGATGACCGCTGCAAATTACAATGCCCGCGGTTTTGCCTTTTCCAATTTAAGGAATTACCCGCAGGCAATTAACGATTTTTCAAAAGCAATTGAGCTGGATCCAAAATTTACCGATGCATATGTTAACCGCGGATTTTCATACTACAATTCACTCGAAAAGCAAAAAGCATTAAAGGACTGGCAGACAGCCGTCGGTCAGAAACCAAAACTGGATAGCTCCCTTAAGAGCTATATGGAAAAAGCCAAAAAATAAAGAATTGTAGAGACAGGTCTCAGACCTGTCTAGAATTAAACCCGTCGTTGGTGTTTTTCACCAACGACATGAATGATCTATTTTGTTGTTGGTCATAAGACCAACAACGGGAGAATTTTACTAATGAAAAAAAAGGACAGCCGCGGAGCTGTCCTATTGGGGAAACGGGGGTGGCACGATTATAGCTGAAATCTAAAACGGAACCTCGTCATACTCTGCTCTTGCCGGCTCGTATGAATACTCCGGAGTGATTGTTTTTGGGTCTGGATTTATTTCTGCTAAAACAGCTTCATCGCCTTCAAGTGCTGAACGGTCGATAATGAGCAGCGATCTTGCAGGGTTTTCTTCAAGGTGAAGCAGAAAACTCTCTGCCCAGCATTCAAGCGCCTTTGCGAGATTTTTCCTGTGGCACTCATCCTTGGATGAATATATCTTTTCCCATGAGCTGTCATCGCACTCACCGCCATCGTATTTTACAAATCCGGTGTAGATCTCAAAATAATCCTCACCTATTGTAAATGAACTGTAGTCGAGTCCCCCGCCCATTAAATGCGTGTTCGCGGAAATATCAATGTAACCTGATATTTTCTTTTCGGGCAGGCTTTCGAGAGTGTAGTATGCCTTCACCAGTGTGTTAAACCTGGCAGGAGAGATATTATAGCTATCGGAGCGGATAATGAGCTCCCTGATAACATTCTGGCATGTTAAAACTGCGGTTTTTTCGGGGCTTATTTTGAGTGCGATATTATTCATGATATTATTCCTGTTTAATTTTTTATAAACTTGCTGCCCAGATGCTTATTGCCAGAAAAAAAGCAGTAAGCGAGAGAGTAAAGACCATGAGCCTGCGTTCATTCCTTTCGCGCCTTTCTTCCCTTAGATCCTCTACAAAATTCCTTAGTGATACCATTTTATTAATGCTCCTTTCTTTTATCTGTACAAATATATCCCGCAAATACACCCCATGCGTATCATGTCATGATACTTTTGAAAATACATTACGATTTTGACGCCTGTAGAGACAGGTCTCAGACCTGTCTCAAATGATAGGACTAAGAAGAATTATAATTCACTCAGTTTTTGAATAATTTGTTAAATTCATGTTTTAGACGGGTCTAAGACCCGTCTCTACAAAGAATTAGATAGTCCCGCCATATCTAATTTGTGAGACGGTTCGTGAAGGCGTCTCTACTTTATATGAACCAAAAACGGTGGTGAAATAACAATAATTTGCATGTATTTTGCCCTGTTATGGTTGATTTCAAATCAAAATTCAAGCGCCAGATAGAAATCCTGGGTCTCTGCCTTGCCAGGGGATATGAAGGCATGTCAATCGGTGAGTTTGCCGGTATTTTCGGGGTTGAGGAGCTGACCATAAAGCGCGATATGAACGATCTCCGCGCCTCTGGTATTGCTATTCACTCTCTAAAGGGTAAGGGAGTCGGCATCGAAAAGAAGCCTTCGCTTGAGAAAATTCGAGAGCTTATCAAACAGTACTCAGCGATAAATACATCTGATAGCTATGTGGAAAAATCAACTGCCCTTTTTGTGAATAAGCTTAAGGAAGATGCCCTTGCAAACATGGTCACCTTGCAGATGTGCATTGATAAGAACCAAATGGCGATAATTGATTATGAAAAGGACGCGGATGTTTACGAGCGGTCTGTTGAAATATCACCGCTCTTGATATTCCAGACCGATAATTACTGGCGTTTGCTGACGATTAGCGAGGGCAGGATAAAGCAGTTCATAATGAATAAAATTATCAGCGCGCGCGGATCACACAGGTCATTTAAGCCTGTCCCGAAGGATAAAATTGATGATGTGTTTCGGCATTCATTCAGGAGCTGGCTGGGCGAGGATACTTACAGGATAAAACTTTCATTTTCATCATACTGGGCAGATAGGATTAAGCCGAAGCAGCTGCTGGACTCCGAACAATTTACCGAACAGCCTGACGGCTCGATAATTTACGAGGCTACGGTAAACTCACTTGACGAAATTGCCGGCTGGGTAGTAACCCGCGGCGAAGGAGTGAATGTACTGGAACCCGAAGAACTGAAGGAGAAAGTGATTCAGCTTGCAAAGGGTGTGCTGAAGAATTATGTCTGAGCAACATATGCGACCTACAAAAGAAGAACGAGTTAAGTACAATGTTGATTATCCACAAGATACTGAGTTTTCGGCATATGCACGTTTGTTACAAAGCAAGTGGCGAGAGAAGAAAGGATATCAACAATTTAAACTCGGCAACTTCCTTGACCTTGAATTTGCAAAATCAAGTAAAGCAAATTTTCTAACAGATAATATCCGGCAACTTGTTACGCAAGAGATTATAAACGCAAAAAAGTATGGTGGCTTAATCGGGGAACCAAGAATCTGGAACAACTTACTTTCTTCTCAACCACTTTGTTTTAACTTATTTGGAGAATTTTATTACGATTTGAGTTTAGCGACAAAATTTTTCAAACAGTTTTTTCCGACCAGAGTAGAGAAAGTTACTTGCGTAAAATTTGAGTATTCACCTGGGAGAGGAGATCCTAAATATATTAACGACCATTCAGCTTTTGACGTATTTATTGAGTATTCAAACAACAATAAGAAAGGTTTCATTGGAATTGAAGTAAAGTATGCAGAGAGTTTGAAAGAAGAAACAAAAGACAAAGCAAGGAAACACTTTAAAGAAATTTACGCAATACTTACAGCCAGTTGTCAACTTTTCAAACCAAACAGTATAGATAATTTAAAACAACCACCATTATCACAGATTTGGCGGGACCAACCTTCTTTCAATTGCCACTAAACAGGATTATGATGAAGGGTTTTTTGTATTTCTCTTCCCTAAAATGAATATTGAGTGCCAAAATGGAGTTGACAACTACAGAAAATACCTTGCGTATGATAATGAAGATCAAACGGGATTTTACCCAAGGCATTTAGACGATTTCATAAATACTTTAACGGAAATTGAAGACACTGCTTGGACGAAAGAACTTAAAACAAGATATTTAGTTAACAACTGAAAGAAAAACGACTGACTTTAAAATTCATTAAATTATAAATACAACCTTTAATTTGATAGAAGTAAACTTTTTGAGTAGTGCTAAAATTGACAAGAGACTTAAGTAAATATCGTGACAACTTATGTGAAATTAAGAAAAGAGTAGAGGTTATTGTTGACCATCTGACTGATGATTCGATTTCAATATTCTCTATTACGGATGTTGAGTTTTTATGCTTACAATTTCGAAAAATCCTTGAGTTAATTGCTTTATCATCCCTAGTTGCTAACAAAGAGGAATATTCGAAACAACACGATAAATTTGCAAAACACTATAATGCTAGACTAATTCTGCAGGACTTAGAAAGAATAAACGTCGATTTTTATCCTCGACCTACAAAACAAAACATAAAGGAAATAGCCGGGCGAAAAATATTCGATCTACAACCAGTTACAGAAGGCTTCTTGACAAAGGAAGAATTTTTTGTCGTTTATGAAAAATGTGGAAGCATGCTTCATGCTGAAAATCCCTATGGGCACAAGAAAAATATTCAAGATATTAAACTAGAATTTCCTGTTTGGCTTAATAAAATTATTAAATTGTTAAATCATCATAGCATAACACTTATAGACGATGAGACAATGATAATTGGACTAATGCAAGGAGAAGAAGATGGACAACCTAGCGTCTTTGAGTTTAAGAAAGTATGAGAGAAGGGAAAATAGAAGTAAATCATAAACTGAGTAAATGAAAATTAGTCATAATTAGTGATTTGGCCAATCATTAGGCAAACGATTAATAATAAATCAAATGAAAAAGGACGAACATAGCTATAAAATGCATCAAAGTATTAGACTAAAGGAATTTCCCACAGAACATTCTCTTTCTGCATATAAAAGAGGCTATTATTTTGAAGCAATAACAGTTTTGCATGGTTTTATTGAAAGCCAATTGAAATCTTTGTTTCATGTATATTCTTCTAAGGCTACAAAATCTCCTCTTTCAGTAGCATGGGATATAAATGAAAAACTTTCCTTTGTAGCAGCAACACATGTATCATTTGTATTACAGTTAATTACTAAAAATGAATACGATATCTTAATCGGTTTTAATGTCCTGAGAAATGAATTAATACATAAATTTTATTTAGACCCATATGATGATTTCTATTATGGAATCTCCAAAAAGAAATTTTCATCTTGTTACAAACAAGCATTAAAACTAGCAAGTAAAATTGTTTTAAGGGTTCAAAATATGTGTGATTAAAAAGTCACTTTTATTAGAAGCAGTTAACACAATGCAAAATATATGATTTCTCATAGAATGAAATTCTTGTTAATTTATTCGCAATACTTTAACAAACGAAATGAATTCAATATCATACAAAGAAGAAAAAAACATCAGCACCGATGAATTACTTACATTATACAACGATGCCGGCTGGAAAGCTTATACTTCTCACCCTGATAAATTAGCGGGTGCAATTAATAATTCGCTTTTTGTGCTCACAGCACGGGATGGTGATAAACTCGTTGGTTTGCTTCGAGCAGTCGGTGACGGGCTGACAATTATCTACATTCAGGATATACTGGTATTGAAAAGTTACAGGAGGCAGGGCATAGGTTCCATGTTATTAAAAATGACGCTCGATAAATATTCATCTGTCAGGCAAATTGTGCTCTTGACAGATAAGAAACCGGAGACTATGTCTTTTTATGAAAAAGCAGGATTGAAGACAACGGATTCGCTCGGGTTAAGCTCTTTTATCAGAATAAAAACATAATCAACAAAGTTATGGAAAAAACCGGAAATTCATAGTAAATGAGGTTTTGGTCAATACATCCCAAATACCTGGATTCCAAAGGTCTAATTGCCCTGTGGCGTGAAGCACTGCTTGCAAAGCATGTACTCGAAGGCAGGACAAAAGGGTACCGCAATCACCCCCAGCTTGAGCGGTTCAGATCTTCTCCACGCCCTATTGCGGCAATTAATCTCTATCTGAGCTTCGTTTACGAGGAGGCTCTCACACGGGGGTATAACTTTGATAAGAGCAAATTCAGAAAACCAAAACCAATGAATATTAAGGTAACACGGGGGCAATTGGAATACGAATTCAGCCACCTGCTTGGTAAACTGAAAACAAGAGAAGTAAAGCTATATAATAAATTAAAAAACACTAAAACTATTCTCCCCCACCCGATGTTTAAGGTTGTGCCGGGAGAAATTGAGGCGTGGGAAAGAGTTAGATAGAGTTAAAATATTATGAAGCAAAGAAATAATCCTGCCACGAATTGCACGAATTCCACTGATCATTATTATTTCTGTCAAATATTTTTCACAGTTTCAATTCGTGAAAATCTGTGAAATTGGTGGCTGATTTTTTTGATTATGTTTTTTTCTTCGTGTCTTTGTGCCTTAGTGGCTGTCTTTTGTTTCCTTCTTCACAAAATTTATAAACATCTCTCTCCCGGCTCTTGGCTTTATTGAATTATACGCAGTTTCGTAAACCTTTATATTGAATATTCTTTCGAAGTGTTTAATATATTCTTCCTTTGTATCGATAAACGGCGGCCCGCTCTCACTTGGCTCAGTGTCCGTTATCAGTAACCCGGCTAACTTCCCTCCCGGATTTAACAGCTCATTTATCTTACGGGCATAATTTGACCTTAGTTTCGGCTCAAGCGCAATAAAAAATGTCTGCTCAATGATAAGGTCATATTTTTCTGCGTGCTCAAAAAAATTCTGATTGAGCAAATGTTCTTCCGGAAAGTCTGTAACTCTCTTCTTAAAATTCTCAAGCGGCCTGGAAGCAATATCCAGCACATAAACATTTTCAAATCCGTTTTGATGAAGGTATTCCGCTTCATAGGCATTGCCCGCACCCGGAATAAGTATCCTTATACTCTTATCCGTAAGCTGATTAGCATATTCAATTATCGGCGGAGCTGCATAGCCCACATCCCATTTCGTTCTTCCTTCATGCCACATTTCTTCCCAGAATTCTTTGCTGCTGCCTATAGTGTAATTTTCCTCTTTGTTATCTTTCATGATGTACGATGAAGCCTGGATTCCCGCCTTCGCGGGAATGACAACTTAAATTGGATAATCTTTGAGTCTTAGTGGCTTCGTGGCAGTTTATGTTCCGTACTTTCTTTGTTTTCTAATCTTTGAATCTTTAATCTTATAATCTTCAAATCCATTTATTTGTTTACAAATTTATAGTTAATTTTGTTAATTTGCAGTTGATATAAAACCAATAAGTGTCCGCCAAAAAGGAAATAATCTCTCCGGCTCTCAGTGATTCCATATTCAGCACTGTGTTTACTGTGTTTGATGTTGAAACAACGGGCTTAAGCCCCGATAGGAACCGTATGACCGAGATCGGTATAGTGAAGATAAAGGGCGGCGAGGTAATCGAAGAATACGAAACCCTTATCAACCCGGGGCAGTTCATTCCACCGGGGATAACACTGCTTACGGGAATAACCAATGAAATGGTGCATTCTAAGCTTAAATTCGAGGAAATTGCCGGGGAAATTATGTCCTTTATGTTCTCCGAAGGTGAGAGCATAATCCTTGCAGGGCATAATGTGAGGTTTGATTACGGCTTTTTGAATGCATCGCTTGCAAGGGCTGGGTATAACAAATTAGGAGTTCCTTCAGTTTGCACAGCAAGGCTTGCACGCAGGTTAAGCCGGCAGCTTCCCTCAAAATCACTCGATTCCCTGAAAAGGCATTTCGGTGTTCACACACGGCGCAAGCACAGGGCGCTTGATGATGCACGGGCAACTGCAACCATTCTCACCCATTTCCTTGAACGGCTTACTACTGAGTTTGAGTATGAGACAGTAGAAGAACTCCTTGGATTCCAGTACAGGAAAATATACGATGACAGACGGATCTCTGCGAGATTCAAACGCCTGAAAATCGACATGCAGTCAGTTCCCAAAAAGCCGGGTGTTTATTATATGCTGAATAAAAAGGGTGAGATAATATATATCGGTAAAGCTAAAAACCTTAAAGACAGGCTCGGTTCATATTTTTACCATAACGTATCACACTCAGCCAAGATAACGAAGCTCATCCGCTATGTGAATAAAGTTGAATGGGAAACAACGGGTTCGGAGCTCTCAGCACTTCTTGCCGAGAGCAGAATGATAAAAACCCATAAGCCAAGGTTCAATTCGGCAATAAAATCGTACCGTAAATTCCCGTTCATTAAAATTGATGTGCAGCGGAATTATCCCAGGGTTTTTAAAGTTTATGAAATAATTCCCGATGGTGCAAAATATTACGGACCGTTTTCAAGTTCATATACTGTAAATACGCTCATCGAAAAGATCGGGCGGCTCTACAAACTCCGTAAATGCGATGACCGGGAGCTGCATCCGCATAAGAATAAAAGCGCATGTATGTATCATGAATTCCACCAGTGCGGCGCACCGTGCAATTTAACAATTTCTGCCGGTGAATATAAAAAGGAAGTTAAGTCAGTCGATAAATTCCTTACCTCTGATGGCGAGGAAAGTGCGCTCAGGTTTTTAGAGCGTGAAATGATGATTGAATCCGACAGCATGAACTTTGAACATGCATCATATTTAAGGGATAATATCTCTGACCTGAAGAAAGTCCTGCTCAATATTGAGCTTACAAATTCAATTGTAGAACTGCAGAACTACATAATAAAGTGCAAAGATGAAAACTCCGAAAACTCCCGGGAGATTTTCCTGGTTGTTAACGGCAAGATAGCAAAGACATTTTCTTATGACATTTCTTATGCAAGTGATGAAGATTATGTAAACAATGTGAAAGAAGAAATAAACTATCTTTATTTCAGCGGAGCACTCTTTAAGGATTTCGTTTTCTCCAAAGCTTACCATAAATTCAAAATTGAAGAAATTGACACCCTGAAAATTATCTCGAACTGGGTTTACAGGAATTACAGGCCATCAACCATAATGAAAATGACAGCAAAGACAAAGATTGAAGATGTAATGAAATTTGTCTTCAAAACTGCAGCCACCGCAAAAAAAGTGGCAAAAACCTTGCAGGCTACTGAATTTTAGGTTAGATTTAATGGCAAAATCTTATTATTTATGTATATCAATACCGCAAAAACAAGCGAAAAACAACTAAAAATTAACGTTTTTTGAAATAATGCCCAGATGGCGGAACTGGTAGACGCGCAGGACTTAAAATCCTGTCGGGGTAATTCCTCGGTGCCGGTTCGATTCCGGCTCTGGGCACAAGTTGAATTTTTGGTCCACCTGATTTATAGGGTAGACGCGTCCCGCCAAAAGCGGGATCGGGGTAATTCCTCGGTGCCGGTTCGATTCCGGCTCTGGGCACAAGTTGAATTTTTGGTCCACCTGATTTATAGGGTAGACGCGTCCCGCCAAAAGCGGGATCGGGGTAATTCCTCGGTATCAGGCGGCTGCCTGACTCTGGGCACAAAATGTGTCCCGACAGAGTCGGGGTTCTGGGACAAGTTGAATTTTTGGTCCACCTGATTTTTAGGGTTGACGTTCCCGCCAAAAGCGGGATCGGGGTAATTCCTCGGTGTCAGGCGGCTGCCTGACTCTGGGCACTTTTAGATGCAGCAAATTTAACCATTAACTATCATGCATTGGACTTCTGAAAATATAATGATACTTCTGTTTGCAATTCTTGCATTAGGATCAGCAATAATGATGATAACAAGACGCAGTCCCATAACAAGCGCACTTTTTTTAATAGTCAACTTCTTTGCCATATCCGGTATTTACCTTATGCTGCGCGCACAATTTGTGGCTATCATACAGGTACTTGTTTATGCAGGCGCTATTATGGTTTTGTTCCTTTTTGTAATAATGCTCTTAAACCTCAGCAGCGAAAAAAAACTTGCAGAAAACCTTACATATAAAAAACTTTCTGCTGTCATTTTAGCCATGCTGCTTTTCAGCTCTCTTGGTATTACTGCTTATTTCGCGTTTAAAGGAAAATTCCAAACCATGAGCCCTAATGCCGAGACGCTTGGCTCAATTCAGACTGTAGGCAAGGAGCTCTATACAACGTATTCATTCCCGTTTGAACTTGTTTCATTTGTCCTTCTGGCAGCAATTGTGGGAGCAATAGTACTTGCACAAAAGAAGTTCGAATAAAAATGACTCCCCCTTCAACTACATCACAAATTAAAAAGAGGATCCTCTCCGGAGTTCAGCCAAGCGGCATACAGCATCTGGGCAATTATTTCGGCGCCATGAAATACCACGTTGAGCTTCAAAACAGCGGAATGGAAAGTTTTATTTTCATTGCAGACCTGCACTCACTGACAGCTCTTCATGACCCGTTGATACGAAAACAAATGGTAATTGATCTTGCGCTTGATTACCTTGCAATCGGAATTGACCCGGACAAAACAGTTTTTTTCCGGCAAAGTGATATTTCAGAACACGCAGAGCTGACATGGATCCTGAACTGTGTAACACCCGTAAACATTCTGGAGCAGGCTCACGCATATAAAGATGCAGTCGCAAGAGGAGTAAAAGACGCATCTGCCGGGTTATTTGATTATCCCGTATTAATGGCTGTGGATATACTCATTTACAAACCTGATTTTGTTCCGGTTGGTAAAGACCAGAAACAGCATGTTGAAATTGCCCGTGATATTGCCGGAAAATTCAACCGCGTGTACGGAAATGTATTCCCCCTGCCGGAGCCTAAGATACATGAAACACACGGTTATATTCTTGGCACTGACGGGGCAAGCAAGATGAGCAAGAGCTACGGCAATGTGATAAATATGTTTGCTGATGAGAAAACAGTGAAAAAGCAGGTAATGGGAATTGTCACTGATTCAACCCCGGTTGAAGACCCGAAGGATCCCGATAAGGATACAGTCTATAACATGTACTCCCTTTTTGCGGGTAATGACGAGAAAAATTCACTGGCTGCCAAATACCGTGCCGGTGGTTTCGGTTACGGTGATGCCAAAAAACTTCTTCTGGAAAAACTGATGGAATATTTCAGGCCATACAGGGAAGAGCGCGAAAGGCTGAAAAAGAATATGGATCATGTGAAGGACATTCTGAAAAAGGGCGCCGAAAAAGCACGCGAAACTGCTGCCGCTACAAAAGCCGAAGTTTGGGAAAAAGTCGGCTTGAATATCTGATCCCATTTTTCAAATCTTCATTACGATCTTTCCTATCACTTCACCTTTTGCGATCATGTCATGAGCTTTAGCCGCATCTTTTAATTCAAGTGTTTCACCGATATGCGGTTTTACTTTTCCTTCCGAAACAAGCTTTATTAATTCTTCCAGTTCATTTTTTTCACCGAGATATAGCCCGAGCAGGCTGATATGCCTTAAGTAAGTCTGGTGCAGGCTTACGGTTGCTTCCCTTCCGGTTAATATTCCGCAGAATAAAATCTTCCCGCCTTTTTTTACCATTTTAAAATTCTTAGGGAATGCCTCGGGTCCAACGTAATCAAGCACAACATCAATTCCTTTACCTCCTGTTATTTTCAGCACTTCATCTTCTACTGCAGAACCGTCGCGGTGATTGAAGATATGGTCAACACCCATTTGCTTAAGGTAATCGATTTTATGGGGATAGCCCGCAGTTGCAAATACTTCCGCTCCAATAAAATTTGCTATCTGAATTGCAATTATCCCAAGCCCGCTTGTACCGCCCCAGATGAAAAATGTATCGCCTTTTTGAAGCCCGCCAACAGTTTTTACAGCATGGTAAGCTGTAAGTCCGGCAACCGGCAAACATGCTGCATCTTCAAAGGAAACGTTATCGGGCAATTTAACCAGTGAGGATTCAGGTACGGGGGTGAATTCCGCATATGAGCCTGCGCGGTGCATTCCGAAATACTGCCATGCGGGTGATTGCCCCGCTTTGCCGCGTTTTGACCAGTCATCATCAGCCTCCGAAACAATTGACCAGGCAGCGACTCTATCACCCGGTTTAAAACTCTTTACTTCGCTCCCTGTTTTTTCGATAATACCTGAAATATCTCCGCCTGGAATATGCGGAAACTTAAGCGAAAGCCCGGGGTAGCCGCCCCGTATGACAAGATCTGCCCTGTTTACAGTTGTTGCTTTGATATTTACCAATACCTCGTTTGGCTTTATCTCCGGCACGAGGAAATCTGATTTATAGATAAGTTTATCGCTGCCACCGTTTTCATTTATTATTATAGCTTTCATTTTGTTGTGGTTTACTTTGATGTTGGAAAGACAAAAATATGCAAACCTATCCAAGCTAACAATCAAATAATACGGTTACTTTAAATATTATTAACATTATTTTTGAATAATGACAAATAAGGTAAATCTCCGTGGCTAAGAGATCGGGTTATTTCTGGCTCGTCGCAATGCTTTTTATAGTGCTGGTAATTGATGCATATTACCAGGTTGAGTCATCTGTTGTACCCATATGGCAAACCAGGTGGTTCCTGTGGCGCGTTCTGGCAGTAATGATAATCCTTATCGGAATTGCATTCTATTATTATCTTGAAGGATCGAAGAAAAGAAAAAAAGATCTGGAGGAATTCAAAACGAAAATAATCGAGGAGCAGGAAATTCAGTGGAAAGTTATTGCCGGGGAGCTGCATGACAGCATCGGGCAGAACCTGAGCGCAATAAATATTTTTCTCCAGCAGAATATACGCTCTTCCCCTGATACTGCAGAAAATCTTCAGCAGGCATCCGATCTTGTAATTGATACAATTGATGAAGTAAGGAGAATTTCACAGCGTCTGTACCCAAAACAAATTGAGCGCCTTGGGCTGACTGTTTCTATCGAGGCGATGACCGCGAGACTATCCGCTGCAGGAGAAATAACGTTTGCAACCAGGATAGATAATATTGATAATATTCTTTCCCGTGAAAATGAAGTGCAGTACTTCAGGATCATACAGGAAATTCTGAATAATACATTAAAACATTCACAGGCAAAGAATGTAAACCTGAGGATAAGGAAGTCGGTTATGTTCATTGTAACAGAGGTCGAGGATGACGGCATTGGTTTCGAATTAACAAACCCCGCAAATCTTGGATTCGGGCTTATCAACATTGAGGAAAGGCTCAGGATGATCAAGGGAGTAATTGAGTTTAATTCCGAGCGCGGCAAAGGGACAAATTTCAAAATTACGGTACCGATCAAATGAAAAACAAGATAAGAATAATCATAGCTGATGACCACCATATTTTCAGGAAAGGGATAATAAGCATTGCAGCTGAGGATAGCTCCATTGAGATCATAGGCGAATCGGCTAGTGGCGGGGAAGCGCTTGAGTTAATTGAAACACTTATGCCTGATATTGCTATACTTGATATCGATATGCCGGTTCTCAGCGGACTGGATGTTGCCCGGAAACTGAAGGGGAGATCGAACATCACAAAAATTGTCATACTGACAATTCATAAAGATAAGGAATACTTTGATGAAGCACTTGAACTGGATATCAAGGCATATGTTTTGAAGGAAAGCATTGCAAATGACCTGATAGACTGTATAAAAGAGGTGGCCCGGGGCAATTATTACATAAGTCCCTCAATATCCGGTTACCTGGTTGAAAGCAATAAAGATCACAGGCATGAAGAGAGCCTGTTTGATAAGCTCACACCGGCAGAACTGCAGATACTGAAACTCCTTGCACAAAACAAAACCAGCGCTCAAATTGCCAAAGAACTATTCCGAAGTATACGCACTATTGAAAACCACAGGAACAATATATGCAAAAAACTGGGTTTAGAGGGCCAAAATGCACTTTTATTGTATGCTTACGATAACAAGAAACATTTAAATTGATTTTCTGGTTTAAATCACTTATTTTCAATATATAACTACTGGCGTTTTTTTCTTTTTGTTGTAATATCATTTGGTATTATTTCTTAAGCAATTAATTAATTAATTAACCATTCTGGAATTTAACAACGGGGGAATTATGAACCGCAAATATCTTCGAATTTCTTTCGCTTCCTTCATCGCTTTACTCCTGATCTCATTTATAAACTTATCCGTTCATTCTCAGCCGGCAGGCTACAAAGCAGAAATGCCGGTCTGGATAAAAAACAATTCCGGTACACCACTGACTAACTTTCCTGTTCCTTTGAGAGTCAATACCCAGCTTCTTATTACATTGGGATTATTAAACGCCACGGGAAGGGATATGCGTTTTGGCAGTGATTGTTCCGGTGCAACCCTGTACCCGTATTTTCTCGGGGGATATCTGAACACAGACAGTACTTTGATCAGGGTAAAAATACCCGCGATCGCAGCTAATGATTCGGTTCTCATCTACATGTTCTGTGGACATGCTACCGATACTTCTCAAAGCACGTATAATGTTTATAACGGACCTCATTCTTCAACTGACAGTGTGGTTGTAATAACAACCAATACAGTAGCGCTTTCATCCAGGGGATTCAGGTTCACTCCAACTCAGAACTTACTGGTTACACACTTTGGCAAGAGAATCCCGAATGCTACTCAAAGATATCTGACAATGTGGAACTTTACTACTCAGCAGATTGTGAAGCAGGCACAGGTTGATGCAGGTGTTATTGGACAATATAACTATAATGCACTTGATACCCCGGTCAATCTGGTAAGCGGGCAGCAATATATATTTTCCTTATTCCAGGGAGCCGGTGATATGTATTATTATGGAACATCATCACAGATAGGGCAGCACATGACATATGGTGATATGAGGTATTGTAATTCATGCACTCAAAATACGTTTCCAACCAGTATATTGACGACGTTTCACTATGGTACTCCTGATTTTCTTTATTATGTCATCGAAACAGCAACCACTCCCCCGACAAACCGGAATCTTCCTGCCGCTGATACAAATACTCCGGCACCGCCGCAGGGCCTGGATGCTCAGCAGGGAAACCAGTCAGCTCATCTCAGCTGGACAGGCAATACAGAATTTGATCTTTCATTCTACCTGTTATACAGAAATACAGTGAATAATCCGAATACTGCAACTCTGATTGACTCTCTGGCAACCACTGATACAACATATATAGATACGAATCTTACCAATGAAACAGAATATTTTTACTGGCTCAAAGCAGGAGACATGTTCTGCACTCCAAGGGTTAGTAATTTCAGCGCACCTGATAGTGTAATTCCGAACCCGATAGGCATTACCCATAACGGTACTGAAATACCTAAAGTGTATGCTTTGTTCCAGAACTATCCTAATCCGTTTAACCCGGTTACAAACATTAATTTTGATATTCCTAAATCTTCTCTCGTTCGCTTAACGGTTTACGATCTGCTGGGTAGAGAAATTAAAGTTATTGTAAATACGGTACTTCCTGCCGGCAGATATAAAACCGACTGGGATGCGCAGAATTATGCAAGCGGTATTTATTTTTACAAACTTGAAGCAGGCAGTTTTACTGACAGAAAGAAAATGGTAGTAGTAAAATAAAACCTGTTTATTTTATTCAAAATCCCCGCTCTTGAGTCTATCAGAGCGGGGTTTTCTTTTGAGTACTTCTACTTAGATAAATCAGGTATTTCACTCTATTTTACAGGAATATTAATGCGCTTATTTTTGTATAGTTGTTATTAGGTTTTAACATTTAAACCCGTTGAAATGAAAAAGAAAAGTGATGTAAAGTTCATCATATATCAATCGCTCTACATATTTGTAGTATGCGTTATTGCGATCAAAGGTGCGAACCTGGATCTTACCCAGGTTATAGCAGATGACGGTAAGCCAAAGGTATTTTTATCGCCTGATTCGCTGCAGAAACTGTATGAGATAATCAAGAAATCTGTAATTGTTGATACAAATCTGTATGTAATTATCAAGAAGTCTGACCTGGAGAAGATGGACGAGAAGATCAAACAGCTTGTTGTAAATCCAATGAATGTCCAGATATCTTCTACGCCAATGAATATCAATACCCAGATAGAGCAGCCAAAGATAAAGGAAGAAGAGAAGAAGGATCCGGGTGAGATGCAGGAGATAAGGATAGGCAATATCCAGCTCACGCAGTATACGATGAATACGCTGAACAATCCGTATGATACTCCATTAGAGGTCGAAGGTATAACATCGATACCTCCAAAGAGTTCAAAATCATTCGAAACAGGCGGCCAGTCGACAATATTGATAAAAGTAGGTAATTCGACAAAAACGATCTCATTGAAGCCAAACGAAAAGCCGAAAATAGGTATCCAGAGGGTTGCATCGATGGGAGAAGAAACCCGTGTAACACAGCTTCAGTCGAGTGTGTGTTTCAGGGTAACCATCAGTGATGACTTCCCCGGCCAGTTAGATGTCAAGTTCAACGGCCCGGTAACAGTCAAAACAGTGGGAACGGGGACATATGATGTTACAATGAATGCATTCGGTTCAAGATCGGCATTCGATAACTTCACAGACGGCAAAGACGCACCATACTCGGTTGGATTTACCGTAACGGTTTCAGATAAAATTGCAGGGCACAAAATAACCGGCCAGAACTCATTCTCTTTCGGGGAGTGGTAGTCAGAGAGTTAAAGGTTCAAAGGTTGAAAGTTATAAGGTTTGAAGATTAAAAGGTTTGAAGGTTAAATAAGCTGAAGAGCTTGCAGTAAAGAAGAATTATATATATTTAACAGCCGTAAGGGCACATTAATAAAAACAGCGTTCATTTCATTGGCTGTGGTGATAAGTGTCTTTGCGGTTTTTTTATTGTGAAAATCAAAGTTTACTCCTTTCATTTTTCATCTTAAGGAGCTCATCCAGATCTGCATAAACTGCCAGGTAATCTTCATAGCTTCTTTTAATTATTTCGTGAGCTTCCTCTTTTCCGTATACATGAGTAATTTCGCAGTTGCGGTGGTCAGTCCCGGGCGCATCTTTATATGTCAGGAAATAATGTTTAAGCCTGT
>JANWKI010000002.1 GCA_025451455.1 Ignavibacteria bacterium | reverse complement strand
GAACAGCTAAGGCAGTTTTTTGAAATTGGTTACAAATCACTGGGTCTTGTAAGTATAACGGGTTTCATAATCGGATTTGTTCTTGCTCTTCAGGCAATTCCAACTTTACAGCCTTTCGGTGCAACGGCATTAATCCCGGCAATGATCTCGATCGGCATCGTAAGGGAGATAGGGCCGGTAATAACGGGTCTGATATGCGCCGGCAAAATTGGTTCAGGCATCGGAGCAGAAATAGGTTCAATGAAAGTTACAGAGCAAATTGATGCAATGGAAGTATCGGCATGCAATCCATTCAAGTACCTTGTTATAACAAGAATTACAGCAACTACACTGATGGTTCCTCTTCTCATAATTTATGCCGATACGATCGCTTTGCTTGGGGGCTACGTAGCATTAAACGTTGTTAGTGATACTTCTTTGCAGGTCTATTTTTCACAGATCTTTGATACAATTGGTTTTGAAGATTTGGTACCGGCAACAATAAAGACGTTTTTCTTCGGCTTTACTATTGGAGTAGTCGGGTGTTATAAGGGATATACTGCCGATAAAGGTACGGCAAGCGTTGGAATAGCAGCTAATACATCAGTGGTAATTTCTTCACTTATGGTAATTATTTGGGATATGATAGCAGTCCAGGTTACAAATATATTATTTTGAATTTTGGATAGTAAAGAAATAGTAATAAATATTGAGCATTTAAAGAAATCGTTTGGCGATGCTGAAATTCTAAAAGATATCAGCCTTCAGCTTATGCGCGGCGAAACAATTGTCACTCTCGGCAAATCAGGCACAGGCAAATCGGTAACTTTGAAATGTATTGCGGGATTGATAACACCCGATTCCGGGATCATTAAGGTGCTGAGCCAGAATATTCCGGATCTTTCGTATGAAGATTTGCTTAATGTGCGGAAAAGAATAGGTTTCATATTTCAGGGAGGAGCACTGTATGACTCTATGTCTGTCAGAAATAACCTTGAGTTTCCTCTTGTGAGAAACCTGAAACTGCCCAAAGACGAAATTGATAAAAAAGTAGAAGAAGTGCTGGGTGATGTCGGGCTGATAGATGCCATTGATAAAATGCCTTCCGAACTATCGGGGGGAATGAGAAAAAGGATCGGAGTAGCAAGAACAATAATAATGAACCCTGAAATAATGCTGTGGGACGAACCGACAACAGGGTTAGACCCCGAAACAACCCGTGACATAAGCCATTTAATTGTGCGAATGCAGGAAAAATATAAAGTGTCTTCGATTGTAGTAACCCACGATATGATCTGCGCAAAAATTGTAGCTGACAGAATATTCGTATTGAACGACGGTACGTATGGTACTTCAGGTACATATCAGGAGCTCGAAAATTCAACTGATGGTTTTGTGCGATCATTCTTTGAAGAAGAATAAAAATTATTTAATAATAAACACTAAGGCATATGGAACCCGGCAAAAATAAAAAAATTATCGTAGGAATATTTATAATCCTGGGATTTGTTCTTTTTACTGTTGCAATATTTGTTATTGGCAGCAAAGAGAATCTGTTTACACCCACTTTTAAGCTGAACGCGGAATTTGAAACTGTAATCGGGCTTAAACAAGGAGCTTCAGTAAGAATGAACGGCATCAGCGTGGGAAAAGTTGATAACATTGATATAAAGAGCAAGACTATTGTACTTGTGGAAATGACTCTTGAAAAGGGAGTACAAAAATTCATTAAGAAAGACTCGAAGGCAACAATAAGTTCGGAAGGACTGGTGGGAAATAAGATCGTGGAGCTGATACCGGGAAGCTCCGAAGCACCGAGTGTACAGGATAACGAAATGCTGGCAACTGTTAAGCCAGTGGAGGTTCAGGATATTATCTCAGGGCTTAAAGAGACCAGCGACAATGCTACATTGATAACGAAGGACCTTTCTGAAATAACCGGACGTATCAATAACGGAGAAGGAACATTAGGTCAGCTGATAAACAATGACCAGCTCTACAGGAGCGTTGATTCAAGCATGCAGAGTTTTGTAAGCATTTCAGGAAATGTTAACCAGATCCTGTTTAAAATTGCCGGGGCAGTTGATAACATGACAGGGGATTTCTCCCAGCTTACGGTAACGATCAGAAAAATAACTGCGGATATAGCCGAAATAACCCGCAAAATGAACTCGAGTGAAAGTATCGTTGGCACGTTATTGACTGATACACTATTTGCAAATAATCTGAAATCAATGATGCTCAATGCAAACATGACGACTGAAAACCTTGAGAACGGTTCGTTCAGTTTTGCGCAGAATATGGAAGCCCTTAAGCACAATTTCCTTTTCAAGGGCTACTTTGAGGATATAGGTTACTGGGACCAGGCAGACTGGGAAAAAAATATGGATAAAAAAGGTCTTGAACTTAGAATAAAAGAACAGGAACTTATTAAGAAAGAAAAGGAATTAAAGGATCTTGAGCAAAGACTAAAAATCCAGAATAAACCTGAAAATGAAAATAAATAAAACACTAACAGCATTATTTACAGTTTTTCTGATCTCCGCTGCATTTTTTTTGAATTCATGCAAAGACGAAAACAACGTTGAGCCGCCGCCAATCATTAATCAAAACCCTAACACTCCGCAGCTTATTGAACCTGCAAATAACGGGATAATTAACAGCTTCGGCCCTTTACTCAAATGGCAGCCTTTTGAAAATGCTTCCGGATACCTGGTTCAAATGTCCCTTGATGCAAATTTTTTAAGCCATCTGTATCTTGATACTGTTGTTACTAATACGGAACTAAGCTCATCAAATCTTCTTCCCGGTACAAATATTTATTACTATTGGCGAGTAATGGCAAACCTTCAGGCAGGCGGATCTACCGGATGGTCTGCCATTTGGAGATTCCAGGTTATTTTAACGCCGCCGCCGGCACCTCTGCTTTTGCTGCCGCCGAATAATGCAATTGACCAGTCATATCTGCCGCTTTTTGACTGGAGCGACGCTTCTACAGCGCAGTACTACAGGCTTCAGGTTTCTGAAATTCCGGGATTTTCTTCTATCTTGCTTGATATACCCCAGATAATAAATTCACAAATTCAGTGCCCGCCTTTTTTCCTTTCTACAAATACACTTTATTACTGGAGGGTAAACGCTTCAAATTCAAACGGACTTAGTGTAGGCGACTGGTCCCAGGTTTTCAGCTTTCGCACAATTGATGGAATTACTCCATACTCGATAAGCGGAACAATAAGATTTGCGGATACTAATTTTGTTCAGCCTCCGGCAAGGTATATAATCGGCGCTTTTCCGTTTAGTGTATGGCCTCCCTCCGGGCAGATACCAAACAGCGTTGATACACTTGATATCAAATGGGAAAATAATGAATACGTGGCGCATTACAGGATAAGGAATCTGAGTGACGATATTTACTGCATCGGGGTCTATTCTCAATTTATCTTCAAAGGTATTTATGGATGTGATACAAACAGGTCAATTTTTTCAACATGCCCTCTGGTCAGTCCCGGTACGGTTAACATTAGCGGCGGTATTGGAGTAGAGAATATTAACTTTTTATCCTGGGCTGATTCTTCAAAGAATATATTTTAGCTGATAATTGGCAGTACCGATTACCAAGGAAGAAGATTACGGTGTTTGACCTTGAACAAGGGGCTGCATCCCCTTGTTCAAAATACACTGCAAACAGCAAGAATGTTGCCAAGAAATTGACTTTATTTCACAAGTAATTTCATGTAAACTAATGGTGCTCATTTGCAGCCTTCTCCATTTTTCAATAGAATTATGGAGGTTAATATGAAACAGCTAATTAGAATCTTAATTTTCCTTTCATTTATATTTCTCACAACATCCGCTTATTGCCAATGGCAGACTATACAAACTCCATCAACAGGTTTCTTTCACGATGTAAGCATTCCATCTCCGAATTTGATATGGGCTGTCGGAGCCGATGATTCATTTATAGTCCGCTCAACTGATGGGGGTTTGAATTGGGTTAGCTTTAACAGACCGTCACTGCAAATGTATATTATCTTTGCTATTGATACAAATACTGCATGGATAAGCGGCGGGAATCCAAATGGCAGAATATACAAGACAACAAGCGGAGGCATCAACTGGGTTGAGCAAACATACTCGCCGGTAAGTTTTATTAACAACATTTATTTCTTTAATTCTAATACAGGAATATTTTTTACAGATCCGGTAGCAGGCGTTTATGGTTTCTTCATTACAAGAAACGGAGGTAATACATGGACTCGTTCTCCAAACAGTCCAACAGGAAATATACTATTAACAAATAACCGTATGGGTGTACTTGATACAAATTTAGTATGGTATGTTCTTTATACAACCGCCGGATACAGGATGCTGAAATTAACCGGCGGCTTAAATAATACCTGGGTTTCAATTCCGTTTATGAACAATAGCCCGATGACAAATGTAATATTTAAAGATATGAACACTGCATTGGCAACAAATGGACTTCAGGTCCAAATATCAACCAATGGCGGACTTAACTGGACTATTAAAAATGACAGTGCGATCGGTTCCAATATTGTACGCAGTTTTATTCATATTCCGTCAACTGACTGGGTATTTGTTAAGTCCGGCTGGAGGGTCGGTATGAGTTTTGACTTTTGTGAAAGCTGGCAGCCCCCGGCACTTATTACAGATGCCGGAGGAATTATGAGAGGTTATGATACAAACAATATTTTTATTGGCGGAGATATTGGAAAAATATTCAAATATAACCATGCATATATTGGCATAGAAACTCTTTCTTCTGAAATACCGGAAAATTACTCACTTTCACAAAATTATCCCAATCCATTCAACCCGTCAACTAATATAGAGTTCTCTTTACCGAAAGCAGGTTTAGTTAAGCTTACTGTATACGATATACTGGGTGCTGAAGTATTCAGTATAAGCGAGCAAAAACAAGCAGGGAAATATAAAGTGCAGTTTGACGGAACAAGCCTTGCATCAGGTTTGTATTTCTACACGCTAAAAGCCGGTTCATTTATTGAAACCCGGAAATTGGTTTTAGTGAAGTAATTGTCATTCTGAGTCCCGATTTATCGGGCGAAGAATCCATTATCAATTCAAAATGGATGCTTCACTGCGTTCAGCATGACAAAATAATGTTCTACTAACAACTTTCATATAATAATTTACTGTCATGAACGTAATCCCGAATTAATACCTTTATCCTATCATAGAAAAAATCAAAGTAAATGCGTATTTTTGCCGACACAATCATTAAATAATTAGAAGCCCTCTCTATTTAAGCTTTTAATAATTTAAACTAAACGTAAAATGTTAAGAAAACTGAGATTTTCGATAATTCTTATATTATTCAATGTACTGTTTTTTTCGGGTGTACTGGTTTCGCAGGTACAAACCCATACAGAGGGCAAATACACATATTCTACTGTAGATGGTGACCCGACCAAAACAAGGATGTATCAGCTTGATAACGGGCTGAGAGTGTACCTGACAGTTTACAAAAATGAACCGAGAATTCAAACATACATTCCGGTGAAAGCCGGAAGCAAAAATGATCCTGCCGATGCAACCGGGCTGGCACACTATCTTGAGCATATGCTGTTCAAAGGCACTGATAAATTCGGCTCGCTTGATTATGCAAAAGAGAAACCGCTTGTTGACGAGGTAATAGGACTGTATGAAAAATACCGAAGCACCAAAGACGAAAAGAAAAGAAAAGAGATCTACCGCCAGATCGACAGCGTTTCAGGAATTGCTGCAAAATATGCAATTGCAAATGAGTATGATAAAATGATGAACATCGTAGGCGCAAAAGGCACTAACGCTTATACGTGGATAGAGCAGACAGTATATACAAATGATATCCCGTCAAACCAGCTTGAAAAATGGCTGAAGATCGAAGCCGAAAGATTCCGCAACCCGGTAATGAGGCTCTTTCATACTGAACTTGAGGCAGTATACGAGGAAAAGAACATCGGACTTGATGATGACGGTGATAAGGCATGGGATGACCTGTTTTTAAGCCTGTACCCTCACCACCAGTACGGCACCCAGACAACTATAGGAACAATAGACCATCTGAAAAACCCGTCTATTAAAAAAGTTCAGAACTATTACAATACATATTATGTGCCGAATAATATGGCTATTGTACTCTCCGGCGATCTTGACCCTGAAAAGACAATTGAGCTTATTGATAAATACTGGGGCGATAAAAAACCCGGTATAATTCCGGAATTCAAATCCGCTATTGAGATTCCTGTCAATCCGCCTATTATCCATGAAGTTTTCGGGCAGGACGCTGAATTTCTTTACATTGGTTACCGCTTCCCCGGCGCTAATACCCAAGATAATGATATCGTTACAATGATAGATATGATACTTGCCAACAGCGCAGCAGGGTTGCTTGACCTGAACCTGAATCAAAGCCAGAAAGTGCTCAGCTCAGGCTCTTTTGTAATGTCTTTCAAAGATTATTCAACACATATATTATCCGGAAACCCAAGGCAGGGGCAGACCCTTGAGGAAGTTAAGAGCCTCCTGCTTGAACAGGTTGAACTTGTCAAAAAAGGCGCATTTCCGGACTGGCTTCCGCAGGCCATTATTAATGACATGAAACTTTCCGAACTGCAGAGGCAGGAAAGCAACCGCTCCAGAGCTGATGCGCTGGTTAATGCGTTTGTAAAAGGGATTCCATGGGAAGACCAGGTTAACAGGATAAACAGGCTTTCCAAAATAACAAAAGAAGAAATTGTTGAATTTGCAAACAAAAATTACGGAAATAATTATGCAGCAGTCTATAAAAGAACTGGTGAAGATAAGAACGTTAAGAAAGTTGAAAAACCGGAGATCACACCGGTTGAGTTAAACAGGACAGATAAATCTCCGTTCCTGAAATCCCTCTCCGAAATGCAGACAGAAGATATTAAGCCTGTATTCATTGATTACAATACAGACCTGAGTATTACAAAACTCAATAATGATGTTCCCCTGCTTTATAAGACAAACGAAGAGAATGAACTGTTTAATTTGAATTTTGTGATAGGTATCGGTTCAGCAAATGAGAGGAAGCTCCCGATTGCCGCTTCTTATTTCGGGTATCTTGGTTCATCAAAATACACACCATCGGAATTAAAAGAAGAATTCTATAAACTTGGCTGCTCATACAGCATTCTCTCAGGTGAAGACGAGACGACAATCAGTTTAAGCGGACTTGATGAAAATTTTGATAAGGCACTGGAACTGCTTGAAAGTGTATTTGGCGACCTTAAACCGAACAAAGAAGCATTGGATAATCTTATATCGGATATTCTGAAAGTCCGTACAGATGATAAACTTAATAAAGATAAGATCTTATGGGATGCAATGTTCAGTTACGGGAAGTACGGAGCCAAATCACCTAATACAAATATCCTGTCAGAATCTGAGTTGAAGTCTTTAACACCGGATGAACTGATATCCATCATCAAAGATCTGCCAACTTACAAGCAGACTGCATTGTATTACGGTCCGCTTTCTAAAGATGAAGTTACCGGTAAAATAAACCTGCATCACAAAGTTTCAGCTTCGGGGCTGAAGTCTCCCTCTGCGGCAGATCAATTTACAGAGCTGCCCACAAATGAAAATACCGTTTATGTTGTTAATTACCCTGATATGGTACAGGCGGAAATACTTATGCTTTCGAAGAAGAACGCATTTAATAAGGAACTGATACCCTATATTTCAATGTATAACGAATATTTTGGCGGAGGTATGGCAGGTATCGTTTTCCAGGAATTACGGGAATCAAAAGCGCTTGCTTACAGTACTTTTTCTTCTTTTACAACTCCAATGAAGAAGGACCGCTCGCACTATAATATTGCTTACATTGGAACACAGGCAGATAAACTTCCGGAAGCAATAGCGGGCCTTGTTTCCCTGCTTAATGATATGCCTGCTTCTGAACTTACTTTTTCCTCTGCCAGGGATAATGTTATTCAAAAGATAAATACTGAAAGAATTACAAAAGCAGGTATACTTTACAGTTATTTGGCTGCTCAAAAACTTGGATTGAATGAAGATATCAGGAAAAATACATATGAAAGAGCACTGACAATGTCACTTGAAGATATTCAAAAATTCCAGAATGATAACGTTAAGGACCTTAATTACACTATCCTTGTACTGGGTGATAAGACCAAACTTGATATTAAGACCCTGGAAAAATACGGGAGTGTTAAGTATCTGACCCTTGAAGAAATATTCGGGTATTGATAATAATTTTGCTGAAGTAAAAAGTCCGCTGATTGAAGCGGACTTTTTTATTGTTCAGAAATCATTTACTGACCGGTATTTTGAACGCGTTGATCATTGCATTGATAAACACACCATCGGGATTTAGTTTGTAGTTTCTCTGAATTTCTTCTACAATTCTCCCTGCATCATCATAAGTAGCTTTCTGGAGCGGTTCTTTTTCGTAGATGAAATAATAAGGATTGACATATTTATATTCATTTTGCCTTATGATTTCTCTGTACCGCTGGTTATTTTTTACAAAAACAAACGAATTATCATCCCAATATACAAGCTTCCATTTATCGCTTGTTTTAAAAAGGTATGAAACAATTGATGTCTTAAGTTCTATGCTCATCGCCGGTAATTTCGGAAAGAACCATAGAACATAATCAAACCCGTAATTTTCAAATGACTGTTCAAATCCGGGCTGTTTGTTATTCAGATATTTATACCTGTAATAAATATCATCATTAAGAAACCTGCTGTCAATAAAATTATAAGCACCTGGAATTTCCCATATAAGGTATCCTCCGCAAAAGTAACTGTTAAAAGGTTTACTGCCCGGAAATGCAATGTTGTTAATTTTTAAGAAATTCACGGCATTTACCGGATAATTTGTCCGTTCAACACCAAATCCGGAAGCCCTCTCAAAATTCAATAACTTATACAGTCCGTTAAGCGGTAATGAAACCGCAGAAGCAGCAAGCAGTATTATCAGAACAATCTTAAGTGCAGGATTTGAAAGTATCCCGTTATTCAAATTACTGCGTTCCTGCCCCGCTGTAAAATAATTCAAAGCAATAATTAAAAATACCGATGTTATTATCATGAAATCAATTGAAAATCTTCCGGAGCGAAATGAATAAACCGTAAAAACCGCAGTAAGCAGTCCTGTAAAAAGATCTTTTTTCTTATATGAATAATAGAGGATAAATAATGCTCCCCCCAGAAATGCAATGTACACATACCTGAATATTGTGCCGTCAAACAGCTGATTGAAGGGTGAACGCCACTCAAACACATCTTCTATCATCTTCATTTGCAGATGCGAGTAAACATAAGTGAAAGTGTGTATACCATGCGGGTTCAGAAGCAATACAATGAGTGATATTGCAAAGACGGTCAAAAGACTAATAAATTGTTTCTTTGATGCAGCCAAATCTCTGCTCACAGAAAAAAACTCCGGCTTCAGATTAGTTATGAACTCTGCCAGTACAAATATCCCGAACAAAGCAATACCCGCCAGAACTCCCATATGCATGTTTACCCAGAACAGGAAGACAAGCGGCAGAAAATATATCTTCTTTGAACCTGCGGCTGAATATTTGTGATCGAGAAATACGTAAATTATTATGCTGAAAAATACGAAAGATGATACTTGAGGTTTGATAAGAAGCCTGTCCAGGATACCGAACACAAGCAGCAAAAATACTATGGCAGAAATTAACGGGTTTAATTTCAGCCTGCCGGCGGATTTGTAAAAAAAATAAAACATCAGCAAAAAAAATATAGTCCGCAGAATCGATATAGAGGCATATCCGCCAATACTGTAAACCAAATAGTTCAGTACATCCCAGCCCCATTCAAATGGTATCCATTCCTGCCCCAGAGTAGAAAAACTGAAAACATCAGTTGAGGGAACACTTCTGTTTTCAATGACATATTTACCAATTTCAAGATGCCAGAATAAGTCATCATCACCTGATATCCTGAATGTGGTAATGAGTATAATGAATACAGCAAAAATTCCTATCAGAATTTTGTTATATATCCCGGAGTAATCTGCCTTTGCCGGAATTTCCTTTGGGATATTTCTGTTTTTTACCATAAATAATTAACAAATATAGATTTTTGACGGATATATTATAATCATAAAAATCTTCCCAGAACGAAAGATGACAAAAGAGATATATAGGACTTGAATAGTCCTATATAAATTATTATGTTTGTCTTTCTAAAAAAATAAATCAAATATCATGCAGGAAGAAAACACCAAAAAATTTGTAGCCATCAATTACATCAAGTGTAAAGAAGATTACAGGGAAAGGTTCGAAGAACTGTTTGCAACCAGGGCAAAGGCAATTGACCGCCTTAGCGGTTTCAAATTCATGGAAGTGCTGAAACCAAGCGATAACAGTGATAATTACCTTATAGTGAGTCATTGGGATAGTGAAGAGAACTTCAAGCTGTGGACAAGATCCCCCGAATTTATTGAAGGGCACAAGCGCGCTTTGAAGACATAAAAATAGCCAAAGAAAAGGGCGAAGAGCCTCCGATGAGCTCAAGCTTTAAGACATATGAAGTAATTGCAAGATGAAACCCGGATTACTCAGAAAATGGTTTAAAAGGATAGGAATACTTGGTATCCTGTTCTTTCTGATCAAAGGCATTTTATGGCTGTTACTTCCCAGAATATTGGCTTACTTTTCTATGAAATAAGTCCGGAATTCATCAAAAACCGTATATTTATTAAATAATGACCAAAATCTTATTTGCTTATGATATAAGTCATATTATTATATGACCTCTATATTTAATTTTGTACCATGCTTAAAACAAATATTTATACAATAAATTAAAGGAAGGCAAAATGAACACTTCATTCAGAACTCACACAATTTTATTCGCACTTGTAGTTGTCATAGCTGTATTTATATACAGCTGTGGTGAAGATACGGTAACTCCTCCTCCAACAGCCAATTTCAATTGCTTCACCGATACAAATACACCTGCTGCCGGAATAATAAATGGAACAATATCATTTTACGATACCAATAGAGTATACCCCGGATTAAACGGTTATTATGATGTATCTGCATATACAAGCTGGCCGCCGGCCGGACCGCCAAGCGCAAGCGATAGCATTGATCTCAACAAAGTTAATGATGTATATAAAGGCTGTTATCAATTGAATAATCTGCCTCCTTCAGGTACGTTCTATATAGTTGCGGCATTTATTAAATTACCATATGCTCAAGGCTCGGTTTTTGTTTCCGGTATGTATGGATGTGATACGAATGCAATATGCATATTTACAAATCCGGGCACCGTTATACTAAATGGCAGCGCGGGTGCCAAGAACATAAACTTTAATGCAGATCTTGATACAGCAAATATGCAGATCAGATTCTAATGGATCTGCTTATTTCAAATCTTTTTTTTTCAATTAAGAGGACTGTTTTATCAGTCCTCTTAATTATTATTTTCACCGGCATTACTTTTTCAGAAGGCGTTTCTTTGCAGGGCACGGTTATTGATTATACTAATGACGCTGTAATAAGCCAGGCACAGTTAAAATTAGAGAGCACAAACCTAAGTGTAAAAAAGAACTATGAAACGAGCTCTGACCTGCTTGGTAAATACAAATTTGAGCTTCTTGAGCAGGGTGAATATAAACTGACAGTAACAAGACTTGGTTATAAAAAAGAGACCGTTGAAAATATTATTATTACAGGCACGAAGGCGGTCAATCTTAATATTCTTCTTACCCCGATAGATATTGAAATTGACAGGATAAATGTTACTGCCACAAAAACCGAACTTACTTTAAAGCAAACACCTTCTTCAATATCAATTGTAACTGCAGAAGAGATCAAAAACAGGAATCCCCTGACATTTGATTATATATTGAGTACTGTCCAGGGTGTAACCGTTTTCAAAACAAGCGGAATTAATGTACAAAGCCTGTCTATCCGCGGTTCATCTGATGTAGCCGGAGGCGGTATAGGGAACAGGGTCCTGCTACTGCTTGATGGCAGGCCATCGCTTACCGGAGATTCAAAAGGGGCGCTGTGGTCACTCATTCCGATCTCAATTATAGAAAGAACAGAAGTTGTAAAAGGCGCATTTTCTTCGTTATACGGTTCAAGCGCAATTGGGGGCGTGGTTAATGTTATTACCAAGAAACCCACATATAAGCCGTTTACAAGTGTTAATTTCAATTATGGCTTTTATGAAAAGCTGAGCACTAACCTAAGATATACCGATAACCTTGTTTCTTTCAAAGGCGCAGATATTTTCCACAGCAATACTTACAAAAAAGTTGCTTACCTCCTGAATTTCAATTATAAGCAGAATGACGGGCATGCCCAGCAGACCGATTATGAATTTTACAGCGGGCTGACAAAATTCATGTTTGATGTATTGAGGAACCGTGACCTGGAAGTAACGCTTCAATTCACCAAGTCAAACGGAGCTTTTCCTCACTACTGGCGCAAAGATCCCGGAAAAGTTGCGGACCCTTATAAAACTTCTGTTTCATACCTGGGTGACAGGATCAAAAAAGAGACTTTGAGTGCAGATGTATTTTACACCGCAGTACCGGGTCCAAATACAAAATACACATCAAGATTTTATTATTACAAGCTAGGCAGCCTGTCATATTACAACCCGAATAACTTTGTTTCCAAGCAGTATGCTCCACCGGGAGAGCCTCTTGAGACTACTATCAAGTCCTATAATTTCGGGAATATCTCCCAGATCGATTACCAGGTTTCAGGGCGCAATTACCTGATCACGGGAATTGATATGCAATGGAATGTTGTCCGCTCTAATCCGGAATCTATCCTATACGGTAATCAGCAAATGAATAATTTTGCAGCGTTCATCCAGGATCAGCATAAAATAATTACCGATAAAAACGATAATATGATCCTTTCAACAACGGCAGGCTTCAGGGTTGATTATAACAAATATGTGGGAATGAACCAGTTTGTACAGGTCAGTCCCAAATTATCACTATTGTATACCCCCGCTGCCACAGGTGAAATATTCAGGAATACTTCATTCAGGTTCCTGGTGGGAAGGGCTTTCAGGGCGCCATCTATTGCAGAGCTGTATTTCAAAAAAGAGCTCTTTGGCGGATTCGATTTTATCTTTAACCCTTATCTGAAACCGGAGGAAATGATTTCTGCTGAAATAGGTTTCAGGAAACAGTATGACAAGAGATTTACTCTGGACATGGCTGCATATATAAATGAATATGACAATATGATACAGTATGTTAATATTGGCGGCAACATTTACGGCCCGTTCCAGGTTCAGAATATTGCAAAGGCTCAGATAAGAGGTTTGGAATTCCTTATTGATTATACTTCAGGTTTTAAATTATTGAATGAGCCATTAGGGTATTCATTCGGTTTCAACTATAGTTTAATAGACGCAAAAGATCTCTCCGGGAACCGTATTAACGATTACCTTCCGTATAAGCCCAGCCACATCATAAACTTTTCAACTGATATTAATTATTTCGGATTCAGCTTAAACATTGTTGGAAAGTACTTAAGCAAAATAGACGAAGTACTGTTCTTTAAATATGAAGAGCCTGATGAATATTTTATTATGGATATGAAGCTAAGCAAGAAGCTGTTCGGTAAACTTATAATATTCGCAGCAGTAAGCAATATGTTAAATAGCTCTTACCAGGAGCTTGAAAGAACGCAAGCCCCTAACCGCAGCTTTAATTCAGGGTTCAGTGTAGAGTTTTAAAACGGTTATCCTGCTATTTAATCAAGATCATCTTTTTGGTTTCCGCAAAACTCCTCTGTTATCAGCTTATAAAAATAAAATACATTTTTTTTGCTTTGTAATTCAGCCAGTGTTGGGCTATATTTGTAGTTCAAATGAAAAGAATTTTTGCCTTTTTTATACTATTTCCTGCATTTTTTTGCATTTCATACGCTCAGGAAAAGCCTGCCGACCCGAAGGCTCTTGAGTTATTTATTGAAGCAAAAACCTTTGAACTGAAGGATAACTACCTTGCAGCAATAAGCAAATATAACGATGCTTTAAAGATAGAAAAAGCTGCAGGAATATATTATGCCCTTTCCAGACTTTACTCAAATGTAACTCAGCATCAAAAAGCACTGGAGTACGGGCTGGAGGCAATCAGGATCAATCCGGATAATCTTGATTACAAGGATAACATCGCTGATACTTACATCATACTTGGAGATTACACCAGCGCTCTCAAATACCTTAAGGAAATTTATGAAAAAAAGCCAGATGATATAAATGTTATTTATAATATGGGCAGAATGTACGAAGCCCTTAAGCAGCCATCAGAAGCGATCAAATATTACGAAAATATTACAGAGAATTATCAATATGATGAAACTGTGCTGTTAAGAATGGCTGATATTTATGAATCCTACAATGATTACGCAAATACCGCCGCAACCATTGAAAAGCTTCTGACTTTGAATCCGACAGATATCAATTTAAAATACTCTGCAGCAGCATCATATGTAAAGATACCCGATTACGAAAACGCCATCAGAATTTATGAAGAGATACTCAGCACCAATCCAAATAACCGTGACGTGCAAACAGAGGTCATAAAGCTTTATTTCAGGCAGAACCGCAATACAGAAGCATTTGAAAAGTACAGCAAGCTTATGAATAAAGACAGTATCGATTTTATGACAAAGATGGATGTTGCAATTGCTTTTATGCAGGCTTCCGTTGAAGATAAAGAAGCGTTAAATGTCTCGAGGAACATTCTCCAGAATCTGCAAACAGCATATCCGCATGAATGGATGCCCGAATATTACCTGATATACATGGATTCCCGTGATAATCCCGGATCTGCCGAACAAAAATTCAGGGATCTGCTCTCGCGGGTTGATACATCAGCTGAACTCTATATACAGGTAGGGTTTTATTATTATGAACAGAACAAACTAAAACCGGCATCAGAGGTTTTCAGAACAGGCGCAGAGAAGTTTACCGAGGACTTCCGGCTGAATTACCTTACAGGAAACTCATATTACAGGCTTGGAGATAACCGGGCAGCGCTCCCTTTCCTTGAAAAAGCGCTTCAAATTACACCCTCAGACCTGGATGTTCTTTCTAATCTTGGGCTTGTTTATGATGACCTAAAAATGAATGCAGAAACCGATGCACTTTACGAAACCGCATTCAAATATCACCCTGATAATATTCTGTTACTGAACAATTATGCTTATCATTTATCCGAGCGCGGTGAGAAACTTAAGGAAGCGCTTGAGATGTCTAAAAAAACCATTGATAAAGAACCGAATAATCCTTCTTATCTTGATACTTATGGATGGATATTATTCAAGCTGAAAGACTATAAAAATGCGGCAATATACGTTGATAAGGCTATTAAGCTTGGAAAAAATGCGACACTGCTTGACCATATGGGTGATATTTATGAAGGTATGGGTGAAGTTGTAAAGGCTTTGAAATACTGGAAAGAGGCACTCGAAATGGAGCCGGGTAATGAAACTATCAAAAACAAAATAGAAAAACTTAAATAACAATTTACAATTAATACTTTTATTCATAATGAGCGATAACAATATACACAAAGTAATTATTATAGGTTCAGGCCCTGCGGGATTAACAGCGGCGCTTTATACAGGAAGAGCAAATTTAAAACCGGTTGTATTTGAGGGTTTGCAGCCCGGCGGGCAGCTGACAATTACAACTGAAGTAGAAAACTACCCGGGATTTGAACACGGGATAATGGGTCCCGAACTGATGGATATAATGCGCAAGCAGGCCCAGAGATTTGGTGCTGATTGCCAGTTCAGTTTTGTAGACAAAGTCGATTTTTCATCAAAACCTTTCAAAATTTACGTTGATTCAAAGGAATATTTCGCCAACTCAGTAATTATAGCAACCGGTGCATCTGCTAAGTTATTGGGACTTCCGACAGAAGCAGAATATATGGGCTTTGGTGTTTCGGCTTGTGCAACATGCGACGGCTTTTTCTTCAAAGACCAGAGAATTATGGTCATCGGCGGCGGAGATACCGCAATGGAAGAGGCAAATTATCTAACAAAATTCGGCAAGGAAGTTACAATTGTTCACAGGCGCGATGAATTCAGGGCTTCAAAAATTATGCTCGATAGGGCACGAAAAAATCCCAAGATCACACTGATGCCAAATACAATTATGGAAGAGGTACTTGGAGTAAATGATAACGGGAAGAAGATAGTCACCGGTGCCAGGATGAAAAATGTTGAAACCGGCAAGACTTTCAATATGGAAGTTGAAGGTATTTTTTTAGGGATCGGGCATAAACCGAATACCGATATCTTTAAAGGACAGATCGATCTTGAAGATAACGGTTATATCAAAACAAGCAAAGTTAATACCAACACAAATATCCCCGGGGTTTTTGCATGCGGTGATGCGCAGGATCATGTTTACCGCCAGGCTGTTACAGCGGCTGGCTCCGGCTGTATGGCTGCCATTGATGTTGAAAGATACCTCGAATCGCTTCACGAATAAGTAAATATTTATTCATATTTTTGCAGGGATAGGATGAAGTTCTATCCCTTCTTTATTTTTAAGCCTGCGGTTTTAATTTTATGCCTGAAAAATTCGCAAATATTGCATTCAACCTTCCGGTGGATTCCCTGTTCACCTATTCAATACCTGATCCCCTAAAAGAATTGATTTCGCCGGGTTCAAGAGTACACGCACCCTTTGGCAAAAGAACCATCACGGGCATTGTGATGGAGCTTACCGAGAAGACTACCCTGCCCAAACTTAAGCCGGTAATAAAAGTGTTGGACGCAGTTCCCATTGTAACGCCTGAAATGATAAGCTTTTGCAGGTGGATTGCAAGTTATTATATTTGCCCGATTGGCGAGGTTATTTTCTCCGCTGTTCCCAAAGGGATACTTGTTGAATCCAAAATACTCTATAAACTTGATCCGGATGCACGGTCAGCATCGCTGACAGATATACAGTCAGCTATAGTTGACCTGATAAACTCAGCACACAAAAATGGACTGACGGTCAAACAAATCGAGCACCGCCTGCAGTCGCCCGGAGTCAGAGGTGCAGTACAAACACTCTTATCAAATGGGATATTGATTCAGGAACATATCACATCAAAAGAAAAAACCAGAGCAAAATCTGAGAAGGTTGTTGTGTTTGACCTGCTTGAAGACTTTAATGAATTCACAGGCGAAATGATGGATATTTTCATGAAAGAAAACAGTATTAAGAACAATTGCCATATTAAAGTTCTGAAATACCTTGTTAAGAACCACGTTCCTCTTATCAGTGTTTCTGAATTACTGAAAAAAACCGGTGTGACCAATTACTCAATAAATGCACTTGCAAAAAAAGAATATATCAGCATTTCCAGCAGAACTGTTAACCGGGATATGGAGCACAAATTCAGTCCGGATAAAAAAATAATTGAACTTAATTCAGACCAAAAAAATGTTCTGAATGAAATAAATTCATCGATAAATAAAAATGCATTCATAACATTTTTGCTCTTTGGAGTAACAGGCAGCGGCAAGACACAGGTTTATATCGAAGCTATACAGAATGCTCTGAACCACAGGAAAACTGCAATTGTCCTTGTTCCCGAAATATCACTCACTCCCCAATTGATAAACAGGTTCAGAACATATTTCGGAGATATTATCGGTGTAATTCACAGCAAACTTTCCGACGGGCAGAGATTTGATGTATATCAGAGGATAAAATCCGGTGAAATTAAAATAGTCATCGGTGCACGCTCTGCGCTGTTTGCTCCCCTTATAAATTTGGGTATAATTATTGTTGATGAGGAGCACGACCATTCATACAAGCAGACCGAGAAGAATCCCAAATACAATGCAAGAGATTCAGCAATTATACGCGCAAAACTCAATAATGCCGTGGTTGTTCTCGGTTCTGCAACACCCTCACTTGAGAGCTATTATAACTACAAGGCAGGTAAATACAAACTGCTTGAGCTTCCTCACAGAGCGCTCAAGACAAAACAGCCTAAGGTTGAAATTGTTAATATGCTCGATGAATTAAAGCACCCGACAAAGTACAAAAAATACGAAACTCCGGAGCAAAGAGTTCTTTCATCAAAACTGATATCATATATTGATACTGCCCTGAATCAAAAGCAGAACGTAATATTGATGCAGAACAGGCGCGGATACTCCGCCTACCAGCAATGCATGGATTGCGGTACCGTCAAAATGTGCCGTAACTGTGATATAACTATGATATATCATAAGCACAAAAATAATCTGCGCTGTCATTACTGCGGATATACTGAGAGCCTGCTTGAAAAATGCGAAATATGCGGAAGTATAAACTTGAAACTGGTTGGTGTAGGGACTGAAAAGATAGAGGAAGAGATTGCAAGGCTTTTCCCGAAGGCTACAACTGTGAGAATGGATTCTGATACTGTAAAAGGCAAAGATGCTCACAGAAAGATACTTAACAGCTTTCACACAGGAGAATTTGATATACTCATTGGCACTCAAATGATATCCAAAGGTCTCGATTTCCCGAATGTGTATCTTGTGGGAGTTATTTCTGCGGATATCGGGTTATTTGTACCTGATTTCCGTGCATCGGAAAAAACTTTCCAGCTACTGATGCAGGTTTCGGGACGCTCAGGAAGGATAAGCGATAACGGCAGGGTAGTTATACAGACTATGAATCCCGATAATTTCATCTTCCCGATGGTGGAAAATCACAGCTATGTTGAATTTTTTGAGAAGGAAATTAAACACCGGTTTACACATAAGTACCCGCCGTTTTCGAAAATGATACTTATTGAAGTAACTTCACTGAACCAGATCAATGTGAATAACATTTCCTGGAAGCTGTATCATTTCCTGAATAAACAAATTAATGCGGTCTCAAGTCATGGGCAAATTGAGTTAATGAAACCTGCTCCGGCACTTATATATAAAATAAAAAATACTTACAGGATACATATTATACTTAAGATAATGAAATCAACTAAAGATACTTTGGCGATGAGCGAAAACATGATAAAGGAATTATATGGATTTGTTAATGAGATGAAGATCAAGTCATCCGAAAGAGTAAGCGTTGATGTTGACCCGCTGAGCTTTTATTGATTCTTACTTCACAAATACCAGATCTATCCACCTGTTTTCAGTATTAACCTTGAACACTTTTACTTTCACGTTATCGCCCAGCCTGTATTTTTTCTTTCTGTGTTTGCCAACTATCTGGTAATTCTGCTGGTCAAGTATATAATAGTCATCATTCAGGTCCCGCAAGCGTATCATTCCTTCGATCATGTTTTCAATTATTTCTACATAAATGCCGTATTCGGAAATTCCCGAAACAATGGCTTTAAATTCCTGCCCTACACGGCTTTCCATATACTGGCACTGCAGAATTTTTATGGCTTCACGCTCAGCGCGTACTGCGTTAATTTCTTTATCGGTAGAATGCTTGCAAACGTCGGGGAGAATCTTCTTGTAATGCATCATCCTCTTATTATCTATTCCGCCAAGAGTTTCAAAGAGTATCCTGTGTACAACGAGGTCAGGATAGCGCCTGATTGGTGAGGTGAAGTGTGTATAATGGTCAAACCCAAGCCCGTAATGCCCGATATTCTCTTCTGAATATATTGCCTTGGACATTGAGCGAATTGTAATATCACTTATCAGGAATTCTTCCGGCCTGCCCTGAACATCCATAAGCATTTTCTGAATGGACCTTTTGCTTTCCGGGTTTAAAATAATGCCGAATTGTTTTACAAACTGCGAAAGCTCCTGTATGCGCTTTTTATCGGGAATGTCATGAATCCTGTAAATAAATGGCGGTTTATTTTTTTGTCTTTCAACAAATAAGGTTACACATTTATTGGCAGTAAGCATAAAATCCTCAATCAGTCGCATTGAGCCAAGCCGCTCTTTGGGTCCGATACTCTTTATAAGTCCGTCAACAATTTCTGCTTTTACTTCTGTTGATTCAAAATCAAGGCTCCCCTCTTTAAGCCTACGGGCAAAGAGTAATTTATGAAGCTCGTTCATTTCGTTTAGCTTATCAAGAAATAACCCGTCCTGTTTATCCAGAATATGCTGAACTTCTTCATAGGTGAATCTTTTCTTGCTGTTAATAACGGATTTGCATATCTCGTAATTAACAATATTTCCTTTTTTATCAATTTCAACAAAGCATGAAAACACAAGGCGGTCAACTTTTTCTTTCAGGGAACAAATATCATTGGAAAGCTTCTCAGGAAGCATAGGAACGACATCATTCATAAGGTAAACACTGGTACCTCTGGCTAAGGCCTCATCTTCAAGGGAAGAACCTTCCTTTACGTAATGGCTGACATCGGCAATATGAACTCCAAGCTTATAATTTCCGTTATCAAGCGTATCAAGCGATACTGCATCATCAAAATCCTTCGCATCAACGGGATCAATAGTGAATATCAGCTCTTTCCTGAGGTCTCTTCGCTTTTTTATCTCTTCCTTTGATATTACAAACAAACCTGAATCTTCAAGTTTCTTCAGTTCATCTTTAACAGTTTTGGGGAATGTTTTAGTTAATCCATACTTTTTGATAAGCGCTTTGAATTCTGTCTTTACATCTCCTGCTTTGCCGAGAATCTGGATAATTTTCCCTTCCGGTGAGAGGTCCTGGTATTCCCAGTTTACAATTTCACAAATAACCTTATCACCATGTGTTGCTCCTTTTAAAGCTGTTTTGGGAATAAAAATATCTTTTCGGAATTTCTTGTCATCGGGGATTACAAAGGCATATTCCTGCCCTTTAGAGCTGAACTCAAGCTTACCAACAAGTTCGTGCTTAGCACGTTTAATAATATCCTCAACAAAAGCCTCTTTTTCATTGCTGTAAGCATATTCAATTATTGTAACCTTAACTTTATCACCAAGCAGTGCGGTTTGCAGGTTCTTTTTCTTTATCGGAAGTATTATTGTGCCCTTATCGGAATCAATTTCTGCTGCATATTCATTCCTGTCATCGAGTATCACAACAGCTTCATAAAATGTACTTTCGCTGTTACCCTCATAATACTTGCCGTTTTTCTGCAGGTCACCGTTTTGAACCATTTCCCTGAGCAGATCTCTAACTTCGGCTTTACGGGATTTATCAACTCTCAATTTATTAAAGAGCATATTGAACTTGATCGAAAGCGTCGGTGAGCTCCTGAACAGGTTTAGTATCTGCTGTATAAGCTCATTTGGTTTTTGTTTTGGCAGTGCGGTATTCTTTAAATTAGTAGCGAATTTTGTAAGTCAACGAGGCCCGGGATTCAAAACCCTGGTCAAGATTGAACAGCGAATTAGTATAAGTTCTTGCAATTTCTATAATAAGGTTGTTTGAAACATTCATATTGAGCAGTCTGTTCAGCGGGTACTCAACACTTACTTCAAAATTGTTGATATTTGTAAGGATTTTTCCCCCGAATTTGACAATTGCATCTCCAAATGCAGAAGTAATTTTGATATCTGTCCCGCTCAAATTACCTCCTGTATAAATGACTTCAGTATTAAGAATGAAAGGAGCAACGTTCCTCAGCGCTTCATAGAGAAATGAGGAAGCTAACCCGGATCCAAAATTAGTGCCGAGATTATTGAGCGCTGTACTGCCAACAACTGTTGGAGCTCCGAAAAGAAGGTATGAAATAGCCTTGGTTTGGGCGTCATTGCCTCTTTGCTGACCCCCATTTTCATCTCTTAGTGAAAGCGTTAATTCCGGTTTGTATCTTGTTCCTTTGATATCAAGAACAACATACATGATCTCCTGAACATTATTAACAGAACTGATGTTTTTATATTCTGCTTTGATATTAAGTTCAGGATTGTTGTAATCACCAATAAAATCAAGGTAGCTGTTATTAATTCTGAAATTCTTATAGAACCTGTAATATGAGTCACCTATAATGTTAAGCCTGCCGAATAATTGAAAATCCCTGTTAGGGGTTCTGTTATCAAGCTTTAAATTACCCTGGAACTCCCCTTTCAATTCTTCCCGCGTCAGGCTGTTCATATTAATATTAACATTTATATTCTTTTCCAGAAGAATATCAAGATCATATGTAATGTAATCTGCAAATGAAGGCTCCTTCTTTTCCAGGATATAATTGTATCTTAAAAACGGGTCCAGATCACCAAGATCCTCCTGTGCAATTGTTATGGTAGTATCAAGGAATTTGTACCCGATAGAATCAGTGAGTATCCTGTATGTAAAATCATCATTATATATATCATAAGCCAGGCTGGATATTGTTGGAAAGAACAAATTCGCTTTCTTAACCAGCAATTGACCCGAAACAAGAAGATTGTTGAGGTTTCCTTTAATCCTAATGGGCGGGTCACCAATACCTGCCAGCATTTCTCCGTAAAACCCGAACCTGTTCTGGATCGAAGTCCCGTCAAGAAGATACATATCACCCCTGGTTGTGAGATCGATATCGTTTACACTCATTCCTGAAAAATTAATTCTGCCGAAGATATCTATATGCCGTGTTTTTTCATTATCGTTATACAATGAAAAGTTTTCAATTATCAGGTCAGATTTATCGGTCTTAAGTATAGATTCGAATCTGTAATACTGCCCGTTCCAGCTGAAGAACATCCTGCCTTTTGTTATATTTGCGTTTCCTGTAAGAACGGGCTCGGCAACGGTGCCGCTTGCTTTTATCTCACCGTCAAGAAACCCGCGCACATCTGAAAAATTCGGAATTACCTTTGAAAAGAAATTTATCTGGAAATTGCTTGCCTTCAGGCTTAAATCAACTTGCTTTGTCAGCAACTCAGAATATGATGCGCTATCAGGTGTTACAAGAGGATTATTAAAAGGGATATTTCCCGTTAATCTAAGACTACCCTGGCCCTGAGCATTGCTTACAAGAACATCAGTTGAAAGATCTCTTTCCGCATAATCAATGAATGCGTCTACCCTTCCGACCTTTATCTGGTCATACCTGATGACTCCGGTATTCATTTCCAGACTGAACTTTGGATCCTCTCTGAAACCTTTAAAATACAGTGATATCCTTCTGATCTTTCCGGAAATTGGTGTTTTGAATTTCTGTGATTCCTTAACTGCGTAAACAGATTTTGGGTTATATGCATACTGCAGTATGCTTGGAATATCGATATTTGACATTTCAGCGGTAAAATCGCTCTCGCTGTTTAGTGAGATCTTACCTGAAAGATCAACGTTTATAATACTGCTGGCAAGAGTAAACTTGCTGAAGTTAAATGTACGGTTATTATCTGTTGGGTCATAAGTAACTCTTATCAGGTCAGAATTATTAATATGAAACTTATTGTAATACATATCCAGTTTGCTCATTTCAAGTATTACTGTATCCTGTGAGAGATCAATAAGTGCCGCCATTTCTGCATTTAAGGTTGAATCCTGTTTTCCCCGAATGAACATTGATTGTTTGGCGGCACCCAGCTCAAACTTAGCAGATATACTATCAAATACATTACTATTATTTCTCAGGCTGGCTATATCAAGATTGATAGTTGAGGTAAACGAGGAGAAATCACCCTTTGGAGCATTTCTGTATCCTGAATAACTGTTTGCATGAATAAACTCTGCGTGCGTATTGGTAAGCGCCAGTACTGTATCTTTATAGGTAAAGTTTTTCAGATCGACATTTGAAATTCCATTGAATCCATCGGAAGAATTTTTAATAAAACCTTTGATCCCGCCATCTATGTATATATCGCTCAGGAAAAACATTTTAGAAATGGCATCAGGATCTTTTGTTTTCACTTCATAAGTGAAATCCATACCGGATCTTGATATATTTACCGGTTTGAAAGGAAGTAATGTATCTAAATTGAATTTTTTGCTTATCTCATTCTGTATCATGATAACATTACTTGCAATAACATCACCAATCTCTGCGATCTTGAAATTTCCTTTTGCACTGAAATCCACGAGGTTGCTGCTAAAGGTAATATAATCATTCATGCCGCTGGTTGAAATCTTCAAACTGATCGGGGTAGCAAGAAAATCATAATTACCGTAATAAGAATTTGCAAGATTGATGTCATAGCTTCCTTCAAGACCTTCAGGCGAAATGCCTTTTCCGTCCACATCGAATGCAAAGCTCAGGCTGCTTTTATCATCGGCATCTTTGGTGAATTCTGATACATCAAGATTACGGACCTGCCCCTTGAGGGAATAGACCGGATTATTGAAGTCCCGTATATTGATATTCCCTTTCACATCTGCATCCAGCTTCCCTGAGGCATATGAAACATCTGCTTCAATGTTATAACCTCTTATATTAATTACCCCGGCTGATTTATCAATTTTCAGGTCAAACATCTTCGTATTGTTCAATTCATACTTCAAAGAGGTATTAATTACTGCGAGGTCAAAACCGCTTCCTTTAGCTTCAAACCTGCCGTTAATATCGCTTTCAAGTTTAGGGTCTTTAAGCACCTTGCCTATATTACCATTGGAAACTTCAACAGAGGTATTGTAATCAAAATTCGGGGTCTTCAGATTCATACTGAAAAATCCTTTTGCATTACCAACTGTAGATTTAACATCGAAGGTGGTTTCAAAATCAAGTGGTTCACCTTTATATGTAATATTGCCTGTAACAACCCCGAGATGGGTATAATCTGGTATTGGCAGGCCTGGAACATAACGTTTGGTATCTTCCGGATCTATCCTGAATTCACTGCTTTTGATATCAAACCACAGATTTTCAGGTTCTATCAGGTTCACCATTCTTCCTGAAAATCCCATGCTAGTATTGGGGGTCTCTATCCGGCATTTTTCTATAATTATATCATCAAATTTACCTTTAGCTTTCATTTCAAAGACCAAATTTCCGTCAAGAAAATCTAACTGCGGCAAAAAAGCCTTAAGATCGTCAAAATCAAATTTCCTGCCAATGATACTTAACCTCATATCTTTACCTTTAAATGATGGAAGTCCTTCAACTTTCATCAGGTCAAGCTTATCAATAAAAACATAATCCATCTGTACCCAGCTTCTGTTTGATTCGATATTGAGTTTGTTTATCTCTGCTCTGGTTTTGGAAATATAAAAATCACCTGAGAGTCCTTTAAGATCAAATCCAAAGTTGGAATTGAAACCTAAATGATCTATCCAAAGCTGAACAGAATTCTTATCGTATTGTAAACGGGTTTCAAGCGTCAGAGAGCTGATTTTAAGATTTTCAGTCGTAAGTGACGGTGATGGATTTATATTTATTGCGCTAATTGGTAAATCCTGGGGTTTTGCACCAAGCATTACAAAATTCAGGTTTTCAATTCTTAATCTTTGTACATTTATTTTCCAGTCAAATTCTGCAGTATCTTTTGTTGTGTCTTCTGAAGCAAAAAGATAATCGAAGTTCCAGACAGAGTCTCCTTTGCTATCCAATACCCTTACAAAATTTACATTCGGGCTGCTGAGCACTGCCTCAGTTACCTGTATGTTCTTATTGAGAAGCTCAAAAATATTAAAATTCACTTTAGCCTTTTCAACGCTTATCATATTATCCTGTTTTACCTTTAGCAGGGCATTCTTTATAATAATTTCACTGAAGAAATTCCCTTCCAGTTCACCAATAGATAAAGTTGAATTTTTACTGCTGAAAGATTCATTGACTGTATCTTCAATATAACCTTTAAGCCAATTTCTGAATAATCCGGTCTGAGTAATCGATACAATAAGGGTCATAAAAAGCAGGAAAATAGAAAATGAAAGTACTAAGTAAGAAAAGAATCCGGTTTTTTTCTTTTTTGGAGGAACTACTATTTTTTTATCCTCTGCCAAATAGTTTATTTACAGTAAAGCTGAATGATTCTTTCTATTATACCCGTGGAGGAATTATTTTCAACGAAATTAATTGTTTTTACTTCCCCTCCGTTTTGCTTAACAATATCAGCGCCTATGATCTTATCCTCCTGCCAGTCAGCTCCTTTAACAAGCACATCCGGCATTATTTTGCTTATCAAATTATAGGGAGTATCTTCATCAAACATAATAACATAATCAACGGGAAGAAGGTTCGAAAGCACAAAAGCCCTGTTATCCTGCTGAACAATCGGTCTTTTATCACCTTTTATTATTTTAACTGATTTATCAGAGTTTAAACCTACGATTAAAACATCGCCCAATTCTTTGGCAGATTGCAGATATTCAATATGCCCCCTGTGAATGATATCAAATACACCATTTGTAAATACGGTCTTTTTGCCATCATCGTTAAGGGTTTTAACCAATGCTGAAAAATCCTCACCGGAATTAAAAATTTTTTTCATGTTAATGGTTCATTATTGATTCCATTAAAGCTTTCTTGTATATCGGTATGATACCAACTTCTTCACAAACAATTCCTGCTGCCTGGTTTGCAAGAATTACTGCTTCTATTATACTTGCTCCTCCTGCAATTGTGACTGCAATAGCTGCTATAACAGTATCACCGGCACCTGAAACATCTGCAACATTTCTTGCCTTCGTCGGGATATTCAGAACCACTGTCTTTCCTTTTTCCTTATCAAAGAGCATCATCCCTTTTTCACCTCTTGTTAAAACAAGAAACTCGCAGTTAAGCCTGTCAATCAGAATACTTCCGGCTTCCTTAGTGGAATTCTCACCGTCTATTTTAATACCAAGTATATCGCTTACTTCTTTGCGGTTCGGCTTAAAGACAGTTACATCTTTGAATTCAAAAAAATTATTGAATTTCGGGTCAACATACACAGGTTTGCCGGCTTTTTTGCACATGCTGATGATCTTACTGATCGAATCCTTTGTAAGCACACCTTTATTATAATCCTGAAGAATTACAGCTGCAAAGTCTTTCAAATTTTTCTTAATGAAATTCAGGATCTTGCTTGAAAGGGCTTTGGACAGATCATGTTTTTTTTCGCTGTCAACTCTTAATACATGCCTTGAGTCTGAAATTACTCTTGTCTTTGCTGTTGTTGGCCTTGATG
>JANWKI010000001.1 GCA_025451455.1 Ignavibacteria bacterium | reverse complement strand
CCGTCACGGCAAATATAGATAGTTCCATCGGGTCCGATGCAGAGATCATTTTCCTGGTCGCCATCACCCGGAAGTGATGCAGACAAATATTTTGTTGCTCCGGTATTAATATCAATAGCTATTAAAGTTTTGGGAGTTACAATAGAACCTGTCCAGTGATAATAAGTATTGCCGTAAACACAAAAACCGCTTTCGGGTCCGACAGGAATTATATAATTATTTGTCCATTTGGCAATTCCCGTGATCTTATTTATCCTTTTCCCTCTGTCAATCGGGTCTCCGTCACATGCAAAGAGCAGCCCCGTATTACCCGGGAACATATCCGAAGCGATTGACCATTTTACCGAGCCATCAGAAACGTTGAGCGCATAAAGTGTTCCGGTATTATAATCATGCGCATAAACAGCATCATCATTAAAGCCCACCGCATACATTCTCGATGATGCATTTATCATTTTTTCCCAGATAAGCGCACCTGTATTAATATTCCGCAGTTCTATTTTTCCGGTATAGGGTGAAAGGACTATCCGTGAGGTAACAAACTTATCATTATATGTGTATACCGAATTCCCCCATGCAGTTGTGTTTGTACTGTTAACAGTCCAGTAAGCAGCAACTGAATTAGGCCCGGTAATTTTGCTCAGGCCGTTTCTTTGATAATTGCCCCCGGTAGTTATCCAGTTTTGAGATAAGACTGCTGAAGATAAAAGCAGTGTAAGAAAGAGTATCAGAGTTTTCATATATTATATGGTTTTACATTAACAATAATATATTATAAAATTGAATATGTTTTTCCTTTGCAGTTTATTGAACTTTTTACATTGGAATTACAAAATATAGCAGAAAAAAACCTGAATCTTAAGGTGAATAATAGGTAATTAACTAACCTTTTCAGATGATGAGAGATTTCTGAATAAATCCCTGATAAATGTGCTTATGAATACGAACAAGGGGGCTATTGCCCCCTAGTTTACGAATCATTAAAAAACAGGCGAAAGAAAGATATTATTTTACCAACACCATTTTTTTTGTTTCTTTATAATCACCTGCTTCCAGGCTATAATAATAAATTCCGCTTGGGAGGTTTTGGGCATCAAAAACTGCACCGAAAACCCCGGGCTGCACTGTTTCATTAACTAAAATTTTCAATTCTCTGCCAAGTATATCATAAACAAACAATTTCACAAAGCTCCGTTTTGGTATAGAAAACTCTATATGCGTTGACGGGTTAAATGGGTTTGGATAGTTTTGTAAAAGAGAAAATTGATTTGGTATTTCAGATGAAATAATCTTAATGCCGAGGAGCTCATCAAGCGGTCTTCTGAATAAACCCCATCCACCAGTACCGGCAAATATATAGTTACCTGCAATACACATTACCCCTACATTAGCATTCGGGAACCCTTCATTTCTCGGTATCCATGATGTACCGTTATCGCTTGAGACACAAATACCATCACCTGTGCCGGCAAACATAAAATTCACAAATTGCGGCGGGGCTGCTGCTAAGCTCCACACACCATGATTTGAGACTGTTCTCGGGAACCAGGTCAAGCCATTGTTGGTAGAGTAGAATAATTCATCGGTATATGTTCCGGCAAAAACAGTATTTCCTTTATACAACAGAGCTCTTACACTTGTTGTATTTAACGAAGTCTGAACCCAGCTTGTGCCGTTATTTGTACTGAGATACACACCGTTACCATCAGTGCCTGCAAAGATATTATTCCCGTTTATAAGAATCGTCCTTACTATCCGGTTATTTAAAGAGGTCTGAACCCAGCTTACTCCGTTATTTGTACTGAGATACACGCCGCTGCCATCAGTGCCCGCAAAGATATTATTTCCGCTTGAAGCCATTGCATAAACTTTCTGGTTATTCAAAGGGGTTTGCTGCCAGTTTGTCCCGTTGTTTGAAGATACATAAACACCGAAAGCATCTGTGCCAATGAACATATTATTTCCGTTAAACAGTATTGACCTTTCGGGTCCTCCCGTAAACGGAATAAAACCCCAGCTCTGGCCTTCATTGGTTGATCTATATAATACCTGGTTCTGGGTTCCGCAATAAATTACACCGTTATTTACTGACAGTGAATAGATCCCGCCGGGTATACCGATCCCATTTGACATCAGCACCCAATCGCTCAAACAATCCCGGGTACCCAGGACCATCAATGTACAGCAAAAAATCAAAGAAAGAAATTTTTTCTGTGTCATTTTGAAACTCCTTTTCCGGTCTATTTAATTAAGATCATTTTTTTTGTTTCTGTAAAATCCCCTGCTGTAAGTCTGTAAAAATACACACCGGTCGGAAAGAGTGATGCATTCCAATCAGCAGTAAAATAACCCGCATTCATCTTTTCATTCACTATTGTTGAAACTTCTTTTCCCAAAATATCGAATACTGTCAGCTTAACATTTCCGCCCTCAGGGAGACTGAATCTTATTTTTGTTGCAGGATTAAACGGGTTTGGAAAGTTCTGTGATAATCCAAAATCTTTTGGAATTCCGTGATTATTATTTACAATTCCTACAAATCCAACATTGATATTCACAAATCTCTCATGAACAGGTGTCCCGTTTGGCCCGTTGCCCTGTATCCTGATGTTATAATTGCCGTTTGGCACTCCGCCGGCAGTGATAATTCTCATCCGCAGAGAATCCGGATAAGATGTCAATATGCTCTGCGGTGTATTTGTAGTTTTGTTAAGAAGAGCGAGTGTTATAGTACCCGTTCCCGGTGGATTGGTTACTGCAGCCGAAAAAAGCGCAGTATCATTATACAGCTTTACTGCCGGAACGCTGATGAAAACATACTGTGTATCATTAATTCCGTTCATCCCGAAAGCATTTGGGGCGGCTCTCATAGCAAAATCCGGAAAGTATGAACCCATATTCATCGCATTAGCATTCCTGCTGTCGCTCCAAACACTGAAACCGACTTTTGGATTATTAGCTGTCATTGTTGTGTAATCTCCCCTATAGCAATTGGGTGAGCATGGCGGATTAGGAAAAGTGAATGTCTGGTTATTTAGACGCTGGCTTGTTGCAAAGGTCAGCCCCCCATCGGTAGAGTATGTCGCGTACAGATCGGTCTGGAATGTTGCAGGATTGCTCCTGTCGTCATACCAGTGAATGTATAATTTGCCTGTTGTTCTTTCGCACCAAACCTCAGGAAACCACTGGTCACTTTGCTGAGGATTTGGATTATCGTTCACTCTGATTGCAGCAGACCATGTAGTACCCTGGTCAGTTGAATATCTAAGCCAAACATCAGGTTTGTTCCCGTTACCGGGCGGGTCATTTGATGCATACAGCAGATATAACCTGCCTCTGTTTGGCCCGTTGCTATTATCCATCGCTATTTTGGGATGGGGCGCAGTTCTAACGTTATTGATTGTATGCCTGCTTCCGGTATGAAAACCAACTATGTTTGCAAAATTCTGGCTCGATGCAAGAGTAAAATTTGCTCCGCCGTTAGTTGAGCGGTAAAAATTATATGTTCTCGATAGATCTGAGCCGGTATTAGTAACATACATTACACATCCGCCGTTTGTAGAACCGTTTGGTCCGACTGCAATATAGCATCCTGGTAATGCATTGCTTGGTGAAAAAGTAGTTGTCCATGTTAAGCCCTCATCTGTGCTCCTTGCAAAATTACCCGGCGTCATTGCTGCATAAACATAATTTGCATAAGGCCCGGTACCTGTATATTCAGCAGATATGTGATTTCTATCATTGCCATTTACAGTTAAAATTGGAGCGCTCCATGTTAAACCGTTATTGGTTGACCTGTAAGCGTATTGTCCTGTAACACCGGAGGCATAGATGAGCACTCCGCTCCCGGTATAAGCAGCCCAAGGATCGCAGCATGTACCTGCTGGGTATGTTGGATTGTTAAGATACCAGTTCAGCCCTCCGTTAGTTGTGCCGCGGGCATTCTGCGGGCTTGCATTTGCACCGAAGAAGATCCAAAGCGGATTAATCGGGTTTGATGTTCCGTACTGTTCGTAAAAATCTACACCAATATCGAAATTATCAAAATCATTAATAGTAACAATATCCGGTTCCGGGTTCTGAAAGTTTTTGAAATGCAAATAAGATTCACGGGTAGGTTGTTCGATATTCGGGTTATTATCATCAAAATTCTGCCCGGGGACCTGTGCTTCAAAAACCAATACACCGGCTGTTACCAGCAATATCAGTAATAATGAATTAACTGCCCTATTCTGAAATCGAATATGTTTTTTCATTTGTGATTTATTGAAATTTTTAAAATGGAATTACAAAATATAACGGAAAAAAATTGAATCTTAAGGTTAATTATATGTCATAAACTAACGAATTTGCCGGATAAGCAGAAATTAAGTAAATCTCTGATAAATGTACCCTCAAAAAAACAAGGGGGCCCAGCCCCCTTGTTCATGAATCAATGGAATAACTATAGTGATAATAATGCTATTTTGTCAGCATCAACTTCTTAACGCTTGAATAATCATTTGCGGAGAGCTTAAAGAAGTATACTCCGCTGGAAAGATTCCCTGCGTTAAATGTGTACTTATATGAACCCGCATCCATGTTACCTGAATAAAGAATTTGTATCTCTTTACCGGAAACGTCATACAATGAGAGTACAACATCGGCTGAAACGGGAATATCAAAATCAATTTTTGTAGAGGGGTTAAAAGGATTCGGATAGTTCTGCGATAAATTATAACTGTTCGGTACAGTATTTCCGTTCTGTGTGATCCCAACAGGGCTGCCCCATCTTGAAATATTGCTGGCTGAAGTTCCTCCGGCAAGAGTAAAGTGTCCTCCTGCAGTCATAAATGCTCCATATGGAGATAGCGCCTTTACCACAGCCGCTGAACCGCTGATACCTGTACCGACGGGTCCCCAGGTTGTACCATTCCAAACAGCGATCTTTGAAGCAGGGTCTAAGTTTGCAAAATCAAAATCACCGCCTGCATAAAGCAGTGTTCCAATGGAAGAAAGAGAATAAACACCTGAGTTGAAACCAAAACCAGAATTTGCCCAGCTTTGTCCGTCCCATCTTGCGATCCGGTTTACAGGTGATGCGCCGATCATAGTGAATGTACCGCCAACATAAAGTGAACTGCTAAAAACCCTCATTACGTATACATTCCCGTCATCCATTCCGACACCAAGAGGCGCCCAGTTTGCACCATCCCATTTTGCTATCTTAGAGAGATTGGTAGTTCCGGAAATTGTGAAACTGCCGCCGGCATAAAGAAGGGAGTTATAAACCGAAACAGAATATACAGTATTATTAAAACCATTTCCAATGTTAACCCATGAGTTATTAACCCAGCTTGCGATCCTGCTCCTGGGTGAACCCCCGGCTGTCGTAAAATTTCCAGCAACAACCAGGTTCGATCCTAGAACAGCAAGTGAAAGTACATCACCGTTAAATCCGGTACTCCATGTTGTCCATGATGCTCCGTTCCAGACTGCAAACTTATTTGCTGAAATACCTCCGGCTGTTGTAAACCTCCCGCCTGCAATTAAAAATCCGTTAAAGGAAATAAGTGTATATACATCATCATTCATTCCCAGACCAAGCGGCAGCCATGAGGTTCCGTTCCACCTGGCAATTCTGTTTACAAGCTGTCCGCCTGCAACGGTAAATGAGCCGGCAACTATAAGATCAGAGTTAAACACAACCATCGCGTTAACATCACCGTTTGTTCCGGTGCCCATAGTTTGCCAAACCTGTGAATCAGAAATCTGAATATTAAAAGTAATGAAAAGGGCAATAATCAAAAAACGAACTCCTTTAATAAAAGTAGCATTTTTCATAGCATTTTCCTCCGTTTTGTTGTACTAAAAGATAATGAATAAATCAGGGGTATGATATGCCATTTTTGAAGCACAATTGGCTTTTTTTGACAAAAATCGATAAACTTGAAACTTTATAGCAGGAAATGTACTTCTATATTAGATAACTCAATAACATTTTAAACCGCGAGAAAAAATGCTCAAAAATTCAATTTCAACTGCTCTGATTGCTTTACTTGTATTTTCAATTTCATTTAATACTTCTGCAAAAGGACCGGGAGACAAGGCGGAAGATTTTTCTCTCTCCGGAACAGATGATTCAAAGTACAATCTGACCGATGGATTGAACAATTCAAAAAACGGGGTAATAGTTATTTTCTGGTCATCAGAATGTCCGTGGGTTCAGCCGTATAACGACAGGATCAATGATTATGTAAAAGAATTGAACGGAAATGGTTTCACTGTCTGGGCGATAAACGCTAACAATACAGAAAGCATTGAAGATGTAAAGTCTCATGCAGCAAAGAACGGATATGCATTCCCTATGTTAAAAGATGTTAACAATACAGTAGCTGATATGCTTGGTGCAACACGCACACCCGAAGTTTTCATGATAGCCAAAGATAAAACGATATTGTACCACGGAAGAATTTCAGATAACCGTTACAAGGCTGATCAATCAGTTTATGACCTTGGGAATGCTGCATCGGAGGTATCCTCGGGGAAGGAAGTTTCTGTTAAAGAAACAAAATCATTTGGCTGCGGGATTAAGAGAGTCGGGCAGGAATAACAACACAATTTGCAATTAGCAATTATTAATAAGCAATAAAAATGAAAAGATTGAAAGCAAAGGTTTTTCTGCTAAGTTTGATAATTTTATCGGCAGTACAGGTTTTGCAGGCACAGGAAGTAAAACCTCTAAACAGCACTGATGATATTAAAGGTGTGTTTGACGGGACAAAAGGCAAGGTTACACTGCTTAATTTCTGGGCTACGTGGTGCAAACCCTGCGTAAAGGAATTTCCGGATCTGTTAAAGCTTCAAAAGGAGTATAATGATCTGGGCTTTGAGCTCGTATTTATTTCCCTGGACGCACCCGAGGAACTGGATTCAACACTGAGGCCTTTTTTATCGAAACAAGGAATCGACTTCACTACTTATTACAGCACATTTGCAAAGCCGGAGGACTTGATTGATTTCGTTGATAAGAACTGGCAGGGAGCAATTCCTTCGACTTATATCTATGATAAAGAGGGCAACCTTTCAAAGAGTTTTCTGGGAGTAAAGAGCTACGAAGAATTCGAAAAAGAAATAAAAAAGCTGCTTTAATATTTTTTCAGAGTCCTTTAGACACAATTAAAAAAACCCGTGGTTTTATCGAGCCCGGGGTTTTTATATAAAACTCTACGAATTTAATCTTAGAATATACTTAAGCGGGAAGTTTCGCCATCTGGAACCAGAAATCCTCGATTGTCCTGACAAGCTGTGTATATTCATCAAAATCAACCGGTTTTGTTACGTAACAATTAGCACTCAGATCATATGATTTGTAAATATGATCTTCGCTGCTTGAACTGCTGAGCATTATAACGGGTATTCTTTTCAGATCAGGATCATTTTTAATGCTCTCCAGCACTTCAAAACCATTTTTCCTCGGGAGGTTAATATCCAGCAGGATAATATCAGGTCTTAAGGTATCGTTATTATACACACCTCTTTTAAACAAAAAGTTAAGCGCGTCCTCGCCGTCTTTAGCAACCGAGAAGGTCTTTTCTATCCTGCTTTCATTAAATGCTTCTTTTATCAGGCGTACGTCTCCTTCGTTATCTTCTACAAGCAATACTTTCAGGCTTCTTGGTGTGTGCTCCATTGAAAAAATGTTTTAAGATTCAAAAATATCCAAATTATAAGCTAACAACAATGTATTTCACCGGTTGGTAAGGGTAATACAACTCATTCACATTTGATGTTTCACATTTGACGTTTCACATTTGACGTTTCACAGCTACTCTTTATCCGGAATGGTAAAATTAAAAGATGCGCCTTCTCCCGGTACTGATTCAACCCAGAGATGCCCGCCAAGTTTTTCTATTATCCTCTTGCATATTGCAAGCCCTATTCCTGTTCCCTGGTATTCAGCGCTGTTATGCAGCCTCTGGAATATTACAAAGATCTTGTCGCTGAACTCTTTATCTATACCAATACCATTATCTGAAACCGTGAAGTGCCATTCATTTCCTGCATGTTTAGCCGTAATTTTTACAACGGGTTTTGTATCTGGCTTTTTGAATTTCAGTGCATTACTGATGAGATTCTGGAAAAGCTGGCTCATATGAAGGGGATTTGCCCTCACCGTCGGCAAATTCTCAACTATCACTTCCGCACTGCTTTCTTCTATTGATGCGCGCAGATTGGTTAATGACTGCTGCAGGGCTTTATTGCAGTCAACATCTTCAAGGGGCGATTCTTTCGTATTTACTCTCGAATATATCAGCAGATCGTTAATAAGCGTTTTCATTCTGACAACACCATCAACTGCATAACTGATAAATTCATCTGCTTCAGCACTCAACTGGCTTTTGTAACGCCTTTGCAGAAGCTGAATATAGCTTGCAACCATTCTTAATGGTTCCTGCAGGTCATGAGAAGCAACATAAGCAAACTGTTCGAGCTCTTTGTTTGATTGCGACAGTTTATCTGCCAGAAGTGTAAGTTTTTCTTCGGTACTCTTATGCTCAGTTATATTAACAAGCACCCCAGATAAATGGGAGTCGCCGTTATTTTTCACTTTGATCATATGGTCTTCAACCCAGATGTACCTGCCGTCGGCTTTTCGTACTCTGAACTCGAGATTCAGCACACCGGTTGAGCCGGCTTTCTGCCATTCAGCGGTTTTTTCATCGATGCTCTTCCAGTCGCCGGGATGAGTAATCGTTTTCAGGAAATCTCTGTCCTGGAACTTAGCTGAAGGGTATCCGAGCATTTCCAGGACGTTTTCGGACATGAATTCTTTCCCGCCGCCTGTTTCATATAATACAACATCCTGAAGATTTTTCAGCAGTGTAGCAAGCCTGAACTGTGTTTTGCTTAATTCTTCCTGGGCTTTTTTGGAATCGGTTATATCGCGCTTAGAACCCCAAAGCCTTACAAGCTGATCGTTATCAACAATACCAACAAGATTATTAACAAATATCTTCCTGACATCATGCTTATCCTTTTCAATTGATTCTACATTATCGATCTTATAACCGTTCAATATACTGCTTTTCAGATATTCAACATTTTTAGGTTCAGATTCCAGGAGTAACTCACCGATCCTTGCACCAGCAATATCACCTGCTGATTCATAACCGTACATTTTTGCAAACACGTCATTGCACTCTGCAAGGTACCCGTATTTGAAAATATTTTTTATCTGGTCTTCAACCGGCAGCCTTACCGATACGGGTTCAAGGAACTCAAATCTCCATATACCTTCTGTGCTTTGTTTTACAAATGCCCTGTATCTTTCTTCGCTGTTCCTTAATGCTTTTTCTGTTTCTTTTCTTTCTGTAATATCACTGTATATTCCATAAACCCCGATTTGATTTTCTCCAAGCACAATAGGATAGGCAAGTATAGAAACATCAACAGTACTGCCGTCTTTTCTTTTTCTCTCGGTTTCCCTGTGGATAACCTCGCCCTTTAAAACAAACAGCGTCATTTGTGTTGCCTGTTCAAGCAGACTCTCAGGTACAATTACAGAATTAAGAACTTTTCCCTTGATCTCATCTGAGGTAAACTGGAACATTCTTTCAAAGCCTTTATTTGCATCAAGTATCCTGTCCTGATTATCAAGAATTACAATACCCTCAGGAGAGTTTTCGAAAAGCTGCTGGAAGTATGATTTTTGCAGGAGAATTTCCTGCTCGGCTTTCTTGCGTTCGGTAATATCCCTGTAATTCATCACAATTGCTCCAATAGTGGGATCATTTAACAGGTTATGAGCTGTTGCCTCATTCCACATCCACTTTCCGCTATTGCTTTTTATTCTGAACTGAACATTGTTCACGATATTATCAGGTTTTTCAAGTACTTTTTCAAAAAGTTCTTTAGCTTCTTCAGCATCTTCTTCATTTATGAGCTCATTGATATTTCTGCCGATAAGATCTTCAACAGCATAGCCCAGGATATTTGTAATTGAAGGACTGGAATAAATAATATTGCCTTTTTCATCTACCAATGAGATCATATCTGTAATGTTCTCTATCAGGGCACGGAAACGTTTATCTTTTTCAGATAATTCTACTTCGGCTATCTTGCGCTCGGTAATATCAACACAAACCTGATTAATGGCGCGCGGCTCACCGGTAGGATCAAACTCAGCATACAGATATGTATCCAGCCATACAACTTTTTTATAACGATTAACTATCCTGTATTCAAGATGCTGGGTACCAAGATACGTATCTTCCTGCCAGCTCTTATAGAAATTAAAGACTTTCGCTCTGTCTTCAGGGTGGATCATTTCTACAAGATTCTCCATTTTAAGGCTGTTAAACTCTTCCATAGTATAGCCGGATTGCCTGACAAACTCATCATTAACAAAATCATATTCCTGCGTTTTTAAAATTATTCTTGTAACAGCAACCGGCGCGCTCGAGGCTAGGTTCTTGTACTTGTTTTCGCTCTCAAGTATCTTCTCCTGAGCTTTCTTCTGTTCAGTGATATCAATACATATCTGGTTAATAGCCTGAAGTTTTCCGCTTTCATCAAAATCGGCAAACAGGAATGTATCTACCCAAATGAGTTCGCCATTCTTGTTGTACACTCTGTAATCTAAGTGCTGGGTATCAGTGCCTTTGAAACCATCACTCTGCCATTTCCTGTAGAATTCGGCAACTTTTGCTTTATCATCGGGATAAGCCAATGCCTTAAGTTCTGCTTTGCTTAAATCATTATATTCCTCCATCGTATATCCGGTCTGCTTGACAAATTCATCGTTAACATATTCGTACTTCATTGTATCAGCAAAGATCCTAGTTACTGCTATTGGAGCATTTGTTGCCAGATTCTTATATTTCTTTTCGCTCTCAAGTATTGCAAGCTCAGCTTTCTTGCGCTCGGTGATATCTACGCATATTTCGTTCATCATTACTGCTTTGCCTGATTCATCAAAATCAGCATATATAAAAGTATCAAGCCAGATAAGCTGATTTTTCCTGTTGACTATCCTGTAGTCAAAATGAAGAATTCCCTTGAAACCATCCTGTCTCCAGCTTAAGTAATTGGAAGATACTTTTTTATTGTCATCCTTATGAATAATGGCTTCTCTTTCCTTCCTGGAAAGCCCTGTATACTCTTCGACTGAGCATCCCATTTGCCTTGCAAACTCATCGTTGGCATATTCAAACTCATTTGTAAGCATTGAGAATCTGGCGACTGAAACCGGTGCATTCTGTGTTAATTTCCTGTATTTTTTCTCGCTGTCCTGTAACGCGATCTGGAATTCCTTGTTTTTTGTAATATCACGGCAAATTATGAAAAGCTCTTTTGGCTTCCCTGATACATCATAAATAAGCCTCGTGCTTTCATTTACCCAGATAACAGATCCGTCCCTTCGAACCTTCCTGAATTCCAGGCTGTCGCTTTCAACCTTATTATTAAATATCTCTTGAATTCTCTGTTTAATTACAAACAGGTCTTCGGGGTGAACCACCTTCCATACTTCCTTGCCGATGAGGTCGTTTTTATTATATCCAAGATACTCAGCACCGAATTTGTTGACTGATTTAACTAAACCATCCCGAGACACCGAAAAATACATGTCCGGGGCGCTGTCATAGAGGTCAAGGTACCTTTTTTCGCTCTGCTTAACAGCCTGTTCTGACCTTTTCCTTTCCGTTATATCACTTGCTACACCAATACTTGCAATTATTTCACCTTTTTCATTTCTTAAAAGCGATGTAGAGAGATAAACAAGGAATTCTCTTCCGTCTTTTGCCCTGTTAAACAGCTCTCCCTGCCAGCCTCCGCTGTCTGTTCCTTCATCGATCTCTTTATTGATTTGCGGGGGATTATTGGAAGCCCTGATAATATTTATCTGTCTGCCAATTATTTCTTCCTTTGTGTATCCATATGTCTTTTCAAAAGCATCATTTACAAAAATTACTTTGTTTTCCAGATCGGTTATACTTACACACTCGCTTATGCCTTTAATTGCCTGAGCAAGCATATCGATCTTTTCCTGAGCCATCTTTCTTTCGATAATATCCCTCACAAACAGCTGAACTACTTCTTCATCCTGCAGTTTTAGCAGCCGCATACTGATCTCTACATCCGATAATGAGCCGTCTTTTCTCTTATACTGGGTTTCGAACTGGTAATTGCCCTTATCTTTTAAAGCAGAATATATTGCAAAAGTATTATCAATTATATTTTCATTTATAAGGTCTGAGAACTTCAGTTTCAGAAGCTCATCTTTAGTGTAACCCAAAAGGCTGCATGCCTGGTTATTAACAGATATTATTCTGCCGTTTAACGACTGGACAAAAATAGCATCTGTTGCAAAATCAAACAGGTTCCTGAATTTATTTTCGCTTTCCCTCAGGGCTGTTTCGGCAATCTTCCTTTCAGTTATATCCTGAATAATAAGAACTGCCCCCGTTATCCTTCCTTTATCATCTCTCAAAGGCGAAGAACTGTGATCTATCAGGATCTCTCTTCCGTCACGGGCTATCAGAATAGTATGATTGCTTCTTCGGATAACAATATCTTCCGCTAAAACTTTGTTTATCGGATTTGGAATGATCTTATGGGTATCTTCATCAAGCAGAACAAGAACGCTGGAAATTTCTCTGCCGATTATTTCGTGAAGCTCCCAGCCGGTAAGCTTTTCTGCGGTCGGATTCATGAATCTTATAAGGCTGTTTTCATCTGATACAATAACTCCATCACCCACACTCTTCAGTATTGTACCAAGCCATCTCTCACTTTCTTTAAGCCTGGTTTCCATCTGGTGCTTATAAAGCGCCATTTCGATACTGGAACGAAGGTATCTTTCCTCAAAAGGTTTTAATATATAGCCAAGAGGCTCGGTGAGTTTTGCACGTTTTAAAGTTCTGTCATCTTCGTAAGCGGTTAAATATACAATCGGGATGTTATACTTTTTCCTTATTTCGGAAGCAGTTTCAATTCCGTCAATATCGCCTTTGAGCACAATATCCATCAAAACAAGATCGGGGCGAAGTTCTTCAGCACGCTTAATAGCTTCCCGGCCGGTGAAAACAACATCAGGCACGGAATAGCCAAGACCTTCAAGACAGTTTTTAATATCCTGGGCTATTATACCTTCATCTTCAACTACCATTATACGCGGGGAACCGTTAAGAGTACTCACTTAACTCCCTTTTATTCAGCATCATTTTTTTCAATTACACGTATGTATATTTTTCCTGCTTTTTAATGCATTGTGACTCGATTATTTGATCTTCATTCTGTTAAGATTTCCCTACCTTTTATGAACCATTTGTTAAAAATAAACTTTTTGGACTATTAAGTTAACATTTACACGGTATAGCTTCAATACCAACAAAACGTTAGTTATAAAACTCCACTTTTGAACACTTTCAATTCCCATAAATTGCTGTTAAATTTGTAAAATATGCGTGAAAACAAGCCTATTCTGAAAATTCTGATTTCCTGCGGCTCTTATTCATGGGGCGGTTTGGAAATGATATCCCTTGAAACAGCCCAAAAACTTCGGGAAGCAGGAAATAACATAAAAATAATATGTTCAGCCGGTTCGAGGCTAGCAGATGAATCACGCAAATCAGGTTTCGAAACTATTGAGATCTTTTCCAAAGATATAAAGATTTTTTCATCAATCTTAAAGCTTAAAAAATACCTTAAAATCTCAAATGCTGATGTTATTCATACGAACCACTCACATGATCTCTGGGTTTTGACACCCGCACTCAGGCGCTCGGGCTCAAAAGCAAAGCTTTTCCTAACCAAACATATGGCAAGCGGTGTAAAGAAAACCGACATAGTTCACAGCTATTTGTACAATCGCCTTAACGGCATATTTGCCATTTCAAATTTCATCAGTGAAAGTGTGTTGAAAACATGCCCTGTACCAAATGAAAAAGTGCACCTGCTTCCGGTGGGGATCGATATGAAAAAGTTCAGCAAAGAAAATTTCAGTAAAGATGATATCAAAGCCGAAATGCAAATCCCCGGAGGTAAACTGATAATCGGCATCATGGGAAGGATGACTCCGGGTAAAGGACATGAAGAATTCCTTGAAGCAGCAAAAAAGATAAATGAAACTCATAAAGATAAAGTATTTTTTCTTGTTGTAGGCAGCGCAAGTTATGGTGAAGAAGAATATGGATCAAAGATCAAAAATTACTCCCGTGAACTTAATATTGAAAATATTTTGTTTACCGGATATACGGATGATGCCCCGAAAATGCTTGCAGCGATGGATATCCTCGCCTTTCCTTCGCATGATGAGTCATTTGGGCGTGTACTTCTGGAAGCAATGGCAATGGAGATACCCCAGGCAGCAAGCGGGAATTCCGGAGTGCTTGATATAGCCGTTGATAACGAAACCGGAATTCTGTTTGAACCGAAGAATTCTGCGTTGCTTGCAAAAGCATTGAAGAGACTAATTGAAAGTGAAGAGCTGAGAGCTAAAATGGGAAAAGCTTCTAAGAAGCGGGCAGAAGAAGTTTTCTCGTTCGATATTATGACAGCGAAATTAATGTCGTTTTATAATAAATGATAGTAGGTGTCTGGCTTGCCTGACACCAGATTCATTTGAAATATGAAACAATTATGGGTTATTTTTAAAAAATAACTGACCATCAGTGTTGTTGGTGACCACGTCAGAGCCGGCAGGAAACACCAACAACGGTGGAATTATGGATTATTTAAATAATATCAGACCAACAGTGTATGGCAAAAAAAATAAGCGCCGGACTCATCATGTACCGCATTCGGGATAGTGTGCTTGAAATATTTCTTGCTCATCCCGGGGGACCGTATTTCTTCAAGAAAGATGAAGGCAGCTGGTCAATTCCAAAAGGCGAACCTGATGATGATGACGGCGAAGAACTGCTTGTTACCGCAATTCGTGAATTTAAGGAAGAGACCGGCATTACTCCTTTTGGCGATTTCAAACCTCTGGGCTCAATAACACAAAAAGGCGGAAAAGTTGTGCATGCATGGGCTTTTGAGGGTGATCTGCCTCGGGATTATGTACATGAATGTAATTTCTTCGAAGAAGAGTGGCCGCCTCACTCAGGTGAATATAAAGAATTTCCTGAAGTTGACAAAGTTTCATTTTACTCAGTTGAAGAAGCAAAGAAGAAGGTCAAAGCCGCGCAGATTCCATTAATCGAAAGATTGGAAGAGTTGCTGAATTGTTGAATATGTTAGATGACAGTGTCGTTGGTGAAAACACCAACGACGGCGAAAGTTGGCAAAAACATTGCAGCAGTGAGGATTTGATATAAAGCAAATAATTCTAATTCAAATATTGTACATCGGCGGGAACAATAAAAATACTTTCCGGTACATCGGATGTATTATCATAATTAAGAGCTTCTAAAGAATTGCCTTCGGCAGCGCTGCCAACCCACCGTTTAAGCATCAGATTATCCTGGTACATGTAATAATCGCTTGATGCCGAGCCATCTGAAGCAATTGTGTATTTTACGCACTCCATGCCAAGCACACCGGCAGAACCTGCTCTTGTACTCGTGTTAAATAATTTTCCGTCATTGGGAAGATCCAGTATATATACTCCGGTCTGCATTCCGACATAACTCATATCAACAGCATTCTTAGTTCCGAACTTGCCCGCTGAATTAGTAATTATACTGTAAATTTTCGGTTCATCCTTAAAAATATAGATATTTGTTACGGAGGAATCAGGTTTACCAACGTTATCAAATTTAACAAACTT